>CAYSYX010000050.1:0-17550 GCA_964435055.1 uncultured Polyangium sp.
GTCAGGACTCGGTCAAGACGGCGCGTGCGTTCCACGAAAAACTCGGCATCAGCGGGGTTGTTCTTACCAAACTCGACGGCGATGCGCGTGGTGGTGCCGCGATCAGCATCAAAGAAGTCACGGGCGCACCGATTCTCTTCACCGGTATCGGCGAAACGACCGACAAGTTTGAAGAGTTCCGCGCTGAAGGCATGGCGAGCCGCATTCTCGGCATGGGTGACGTCGTCGGCCTGATGCAGGATTTCGAAGGCGTCATTGATCAGAAGAAGGCGGAGAAGGACGCCGAACGGCTTCTTCAAGGCGACTTCACGCTCGAAGACTTCCTCGAGCAGGTGCGCATGATTCAGAAGATGGGATCGCTCAAGGATCTCGTCGACAAACTCCCGCTCGGCAATTTCTTCCCCGGAGGTTTGCCCAAGGACATCAATTTGGATGACCGGGAGCTCGTGCGCATCGAAGCGATGATTCAATCGATGACGCTCCAGGAAAAACGCGATCCTTATGCTTTGATTCGCGAACCCAAGCGGGCCGAGCGTATTGCCAAAGGTTCCGGAACGCTGCCCGAAGCCGTCAGCGAATTGGTGCAGAAGTTTCTCTTCATGAAGCAAATGATGGGAAACCTCGGCTCGAACATGGGCATGATGGGCAAGATCCCCGGCATGAAGCAATTGGCGCAAATGAAGAATATGCGTCAGGCAATGGCGGGAATGGGCGGCGGAGGATTCCCCGGAATGGGCGGTATGCCCGGCATGGGCGGATTCCCCGGAATGGGTGGTATGCCCAGCATGGGTGGATTTCCCGGGATGGGAATGCCCGGGATGGGAATGCCCGGGATGGGAATGCCCGGGATGGGCGGCGGTGCGGACAGCCCGAGCATGACGAAGATGCGTTCGCTGAGCCAAACCGAGCGCAATGCCAAGAAAAACCAGCGCAAGCGTGAACGTGACGCCCGTAAAAAGGGTCGAAAATAGTCGTTTTGCTGGACGAACTACCCATGAAACGCCCTGAGATTTTGCTTCTTTTCGTGGTAGGTCTCGGGGCGTGCACCGCGGGCGACAGGCCGGACGACAAAAAACCTCGCCAAGCGAATCCGGCGACGGGAGTGACTTCGTCGGATGCGCGGCGCGTGATCAAAGAATTGGTCGTTCCGACGCTTCCCTCCGGACAAACCATTACGATTGACGGCAAGCTCGACGAAGCGGCCTGGCAAAAGGCGGCATCTTCGGGGGAATTCGTGGACGTATTCACCGGCGCGGTGAACCCTCGTTTGCCCGTGCAAGGCAACGTGCGTCTATTATGGGACGATTCGTTCCTGTATGCCGCGTTCGACGTCAAGGACCTGGCCATTCGCGGCGGTTTTCCCACGGACGGCAAGGATCCGCATTTATGGGAGCGGGACACCGTCGAAATCATGGTCGACCCCGACGGCGACGGGGACAACAAGAATTATTACGAAATTCAAATCAATCCGCAAAACTTGGTCTTCGATTCTCAATTCGACGATTACAACCAACCTCGAGGCGGCCCGGCGGGACCATTCGGGCATCAAGAATGGTCGGCGAACCTCGAGAGCGCCGTGGTTTTACGCGGCAAAATCGATGACGACGTCGAAAAAGACGAAGGGTATTCGGTCGAAGCGAAAATCCCGTGGGCTTCGTTTGCGAAGGCGGGAAAAACCCCGCCTGTGCCCGGATCGTTTTGGCGCATGAACTTTTATGCGATGCAGGACAACGGCGGCGTGGCTTGGTCGCCCATTTTGGGGATGGGCAATTTTCACAAAGCCGCTCGGTTTGGCCGGGTCAAATGGCAGCGTGACGGCGCGCCCTGACGTGAATGATGGGAAAAATCATCCCAGTCCGCTGAGCAATGACGAAATGGGGAAGTCCGTGTCGACGAACGTCTCCGTATTGCGCACGATTTGAAACGTTCGCAACGACAAAGTCGTACTCACCGGCGTTCCGTCCGTCGAAATCAGCACGGCATCTGCCGAATACGATCCCGTCGGCAGTGTCACGGTCATTTGCAATTGTTCGCAAGGCTGAAACGCTCGGGCAACCACCTGTCCGGCATTGTCCCGCACCACGAGCTGCATGCGATCGGCGCCGTACGTCGAGCAAAACCGAGTATCGAAGCGACCGCCGATGGACCAACGTTGCGTCAAGGTCCCCGTCGGCGCGGCCGGCGGCGGTGGGTTTGTCCGAGGAATGTCCACCGTCGCATCGAGCGAGCAACCAAGGCTCGCGATGCCGAGGCAACCGACCGTGACGGCTCGAAACAACCAGTGTGTTCGGGTAAAACGCATTTCAGAGTTCCTCCTGTGCTTCCTCATTGCGGGCGATATTCGCGTTGAAGTTCACGAGGGGGCGTGGGTTGTCGCGGCGGTGGGGGCTGTGGCGGGGGATAACCGTAATACACGTCGGGCGAGCGTCGTGCGGGCGGAGCCGATTGGACGCGCGTTTGATAATCGAACAATGGCGCGGGTACGTCCAGGAAAACCACCCAACCGTCGTTCGTCGGGTAGTACCATTGGCCATCGATCAAATAAGCATAACGTCCGCGAAAGAATTGCCGTGGATATCCGTCCATGGTGAGCGGCATTTGGCTGACGGGCGCGACGGCATATCCCGCAACCGAAGGTTGTACGCGTACCGATGCGCTGCATCCGGACGCGACGAACAGCGCAAAACAAAGTGTCAACCACATTCGCCAATGCGACTTGTTTTGCCGTGACGGCTGCTGAATGAAACGGAATCGGCCCAGTGTGTCGTCGTTGCATCGGATCCGCACAGGTCACCTCCAGTCCGCCTCGGGCAGCAATTCGAGTGCCATCGTTCGCCGCGCGTGCACAACCGTTTGACAGGCGGCTTGTTGGACATTAGGAAAGCGCGCGCGTGTCCACTCGACCCTTTTCCATTTCGATCCTCGGCGTGAGCGGTTTTGCAGGAACCGAACTTGCGCGTCTCGTCGCGGCTCATCCGGCGTTCGACCTCGTCGGAGTTGCCGCCGATCGTTGGCACGGAAAGCTGCTCGGCGAAAACATGCGTATTGCGGGGCCCGCGGCGCGTCTTCGCGTTTCGCCCATGGACGATGCGCAAAAGCTTGCAGCTCAAAGCAATTTCGTCGCCCTCGCCACGCCGGCGGAAGTTTCAATGAAGCTCATGCCCAATTTGCTTGCCGCGGGGGCGCGCGTCGTGGATTTGTCCGGCGCGTTTCGATTGACGAACCTCGCGGAATACCCGCGCTGGTACCATTTCGATCATACGGCCCCGGACCTCGTGGCGGAAGCCGTGTATGGTTTGCCCGAGGTGCCGGATGCTGCGGGCAATGCGCAGCCGATTGAAAAGGCGCGCCTCGTGGCGAATCCGGGTTGTTATGCAACGGCGGCGATTGTGGCGCTCGCGCCGCTTTTGCGGGCGAACGTGGTGGATCGCGAAACGATTTTCATGGACGGCAAAAGTGGAGTTTCGGGGGCCGGACGCAAGGTCGAAGAGCGGTACACGTTCATGGAAGTGGACGAAAACGTTTCGCCATATCGCGTGGGCGATCATCAACATACGCCGGAAATTGATCAAGCCTTGGCGCGTGTGGCCAAAGCCGACGTGCGCGTCACGTTCGTCCCGCATTTGCTCCCGGTAAAACGCGGGCTGATCGTCACGGCGTTTGCGCGAGTTTGTCGAAGTGTCACCACTGCCGAGGTCGAAGCGTTGTTTCGCGACGCGTACGATAGCGAGCAAAGCCTCGTGGAGGTGACGTCGCCGAATCAGGTGACCATTTCGCGCGTTGCTTATACACCGTTAGGAAGTGTGGGGGTGCGATTGCTTCCCGAGCGATCGGCCGTTGTGGTCGTATCGGCTCTCGATAATTTGCTCAAAGGCGCGGCATCGCAAGCGATGCAGAATCTTTGCGCAATGGCGTCTGTTTCTCCAGGTTTCTCCCGAGGCTGCCCGTGAAAATACCCAATGGTTTTACCTTTGCCGGCGGATCGGCCGGCATCAAAGTCAAACGACCTGACGTGGCGCTGGTTTTGTCGGAGCTTCCGGCGAACGCGGCGGGGTGTTTTACGCGGTCGAAATCGCGTGCGGCCTGCGTCGATTGGAATGCGGCGCGACTACCGCGCACGGATGCTCGCGTCATTGTTGCGAACAGCGGCAATGCGAATTGTTTGTCAGGCGAAGAAGGCGTTCTGGCCAATCAGCGGATGGCGACGGCCGTGGCCAATGCGTTTGGCGTGCCTGGCGATGCGGTCCTCACGTGTTCGACCGGCGTCATTGGCATTCCTTTGCCCGCGGCGAAAGTCGAAGCGGCTTTGCCGACGCTCCTGGAAAAACTCGGAACCGATCCGAAAACGGCGGCGGAAGCCATTTTGACCACCGACACGACGTCGAAAATGGCGTCGCGGGAAATCTTTTTGGGCGGCGATCGCGTTCGTATTGCCGCGATTGCCAAAGGTTCGGGCATGGTTCACCCGAACATGGCCACCATGCTCGCGTTTATCGTCACCGACGCGGCCATTGAAGTCACCGTGCTCGATGCGATGCTTCGCGCCGTCGTCGACGAAACATTCAACATGATCAGCGTCGATCGGGATACTTCGACAAACGATCAAGTCATCATCATGGCGAACGGCATGGCGGAAAATGAACCCATCACCGCGCGTGATACGCCCGACGCCATGCATTTTGCCGCGACGTTGCTCGACCTTTGCAAAGAATTGGCCAGGACAATCGCCGGCGACGGCGAAGGCGCGCAGCATTTGGTCACCGTCACCGTGCGGGGCGCGGAAGACACCGCGTCGGCGCGAATTTTGGCGCGTTCCGTCACGGAATCGAATCTGACCAAAGCCGCGTTTTTTGGGACAGACCCGAATTGGGGCCGCATTCTCGCCGCCATCGGCGCTCGTGCGGCCGAACAACACATTCGCTTCGACCCGGCCCAAACGTCGGTCACCCTGCAACAAGTTCCCGTCTTCGAGAACGGCAAACCCCGCGCTTTCGATGCGGATGCCTTGCGCGCTTTGCTCCGCGGCGAAGAAGTCTTCGTCGACGTGACGGTTGGCACCGGCATTGGTCACGCGACCGCGTGGGGATGCGATCTGTCCTATGATTACGTGCGTATCAATGCCGATTATGCCGCCGTATTCGTCGATTCGCCCGACGGACCGGTACGTCGCGACGGACGTTTGGAGAACAAAACGCCCGAAATGAAAGCGGATACGCTTGTCCAGGCATTGCGTTACATCGAGCGATTTGCGGGTACGCGCGCGGTCATCAAATACGGCGGGGCCGCAATGGTTCGTCCGGACCTGAAAGATCGTTTTGCCGAAGATGTGCGCTTGCTTCAGGCCGTGGGTTTGTCGCCGATCATCGTGCACGGCGGCGGGCCGGAAATATCCAGGACGCTCGAGCAAATGGGACAAACCAGCGAATTCGTCGATGGATTGCGGGTGACGGACGCTGCGAGCCTCAAAGTGGTCGAAATGGTTTTGACGGGCCAGATCAACAAAGAGGTCGTGGCGTCTTTGTCTCGCGCCGGCGGAAAAGCCGTAGGTTTGTCGGGGAAAGACGGAGGGCTCATTCACGCGAAAAAGTGGCAGGCCCCTTCGGGAAAAGATTTCGGGTACGTCGGCGAAGTGACGGGAGTCGATACGGACGTCGTCGAGCTTCTTTTGGGCAAAGGGTACATTCCGGTCATTTCGCCCATTGGGTTGGGCAAAGACGGCCATACGTACAATATCAATGCGGATACGGTCGCGGCTGAAATTGCCATTGCGTGTGGCGCTCGAAAGCTGATTTTCTTGACCGACGTCGCCGGCATTCTATCCAACGGCCTCTTGATTTCCGAAATGAGCGCCGAGGAGCTGGACAAACGCATGAAAGACGGCACCGTCACGGGCGGCATGTTGCCCAAAGCGGCCGCTATTTTGCGGGCGCTCGAAGGCGGCGTCGAAACGGTCCACATCATTGACGGACGCATTCCGCACAACGTCGTTGCCGAATTGTTTACCTCGCGCGGTGTCGGCACGATGATTCGTCCCGGCGCACCAAAAGAAGGCGACGAGGTTCCGAGCTGATGCGAGCTGGCCCTTCGTTCGACGTCGATGTTTTGATTGTCGGCGGAGGGCCCGCAGGTTTGTCGACGGCGTTGTTTCTGACGCAATCGGCGCCTCATCTGCGCGACCGCATTCTCATCGTCGAACGCGGCAAATACCCTCGTGACAAAATCTGCGCGGGCGCTGTCGGGGCCCGCGCGGATCGGGCGCTCGCCTCCGTGGGCGTCTACGTGGACGTCCCGCACGTGCCCATACGCGGATTGTCCGTACGTGCGCAAGGAAAAACCTTGGCTGTTCGTCGTGACGGACCGGTCATCGGGCGAGTCGTGCGGCGTATCGAATTCGACGCGGCGTTGGCCGATCATGTCCGCGCGCGGCAAATCGCAATTCGCGACGGGGTCAAAGTCGAGCACGTCATGATTGAATCGGGTGGCGTACGTGTGGCCACTTCAATGGGCGACATTCGAGCGCGGGTCATTGTCGGCGCGGATGGCGTATCGAGCATCGTGCGCCGAGCCGCGGGGTTTCCGCGGGGCACGTACATGGCGCAAGCGATGGAGGTGGATACCGAGGCTGTAGGAGCCGACGGCGAACGCGATGTTTTGCATTTCGATTTGGAAGATCCAGGTTTGGCGGGGTACGCATGGGATTTTCCCACGATTGTGCACGGTAAATCGCTGGTTTGTCGCGGATTGTACGAATTACGCGGTCCGGGCATTCCCGAGCGGCTCGAACACGAAGCGGGCGTTGCGGAAAAATTGCAGCGACGAAATGAGCAATTGGGCGTGAGTTCGTCCGGCCATACGGTGCGTCGATTTGCCGAGCGGGGGATATCATTCTCCGAAGCTTTGTCGCGGCCGCAGGTTTTGTTGGTGGGCGAAGCGGCGGGCATTGATCCGGTTTTGGGCGAAGGCATTGCGCAGGCGATTCTTTTTGGTGCGGCGGCGGGGCCGTACCTCGCCGAGCGTTTGGCGCGGAATGATTTCTCGTTTATGGATTGGAAGGAAAGTATTCGTAAAACGCGGTTGGGCCTTGATTTGGCGGTGCGGTCGCGCGCGGCCGCGCACGTGTACGGGGACATGCGCGGGCTCATGGAGCGGTATGTCACGCAGTCGCGAGCGATCGTGGCGGCGGGGATGAATTGGTTTGGCGGGGTGCATATCCCGCGACAAACGTTGGTTCGGGCCGCCGTGGATTTGGGGCGGGTGTGGGTGAGGGGACGAGGTTGAGCGCAGCCGCACGCGCGTCGAATCGCGTACGGTTTGCGTTTGTCACGGACACGTACGGTACAACCACGTCACGAATGCGGCATCGCATCCTTCGAGCTGCGTGGCGTACGGTTCTTTGACGCCGACGCTGCCGGCGGGACCTTCGGCTTTGGCTTCCGGCGGGACGGTGCAGCCATTGGGAATGGCCGGCGGAGGCGGCATATTCGATAGATTGTCCGCCGGCTGAGCGCATCCGGGTTTGGCCGGGTCGCACGCTGCGTGCGCCGCCGATTGCGTCAATCGTCCGCATTGTTCCGCCGTAGGCGACGTATCCTTCAATGCCGCAAGACGCGCGTCATAACCTTTGGCGTAATCGGCCTCTTTCATACGCGCCTGAACCTGTTGTTCATGCTGCGTACGCGCCGCCGCTCGATCATCCGTTTTGGTTTCGACAGGTTTCGCCGGCGCGGGATTGGGCGTCGCCGAAGCGCAGCCGACGATAATTCCGCAAAGAGCCGCTGCCATGAGGCGTATGTTTGTTCGTATCATCGTAAACCTTCAGGGGGCTGGTTGTCTCGAGCCATGTATTCCAATGCCCGAGACGCAAACTGATTGCTATCTACCCAAGACACAACGTCCGTCAAGCTTTTTGCGCGAATTGAGCAGCAAACGATTTCAATCCTACGTCGATGCCTGGTCTGAAATGGAACAGGGCTCATTGCGGCGTTTTGGCGTGTGCGAAAAAGCGGATAACGATCACCTCGTCATTTTCATGTCGACTGTGTTACCCTCGCTTCATGCATCGTTCTCGCCGGACATCGTTTGCCCTCGTTTCCGCTGCCGTCTTGTTTGGCGCCGTCGCCGTTTTTGCCATTTCGCCTCTCGCGTGCGCCGGCCCTGAGCCGTGTGAAATCAACAGCGATTGCCTCGAAGGCTCGTGCGTCGACGGCTCGTGTCGCCGCGAATGCGCCGATTCCGCGCGCGATTGTCAACCCGGATTCAAGTGTCTGTCCGGACAATGTTTACCCGATACCGGCTCCGGCGGAAATGGTTCCGGCGGCAATGGTACCGGCGGGGAAACGACCGGTTCTTCGAGCAGCAGCGGGCAAGCCTCGAGCAGCTCTTCGTCCAGCAGCGGCAATGCATCGAGCAGCTCGTCGTCCGGCGGTTCGTCCTCCAGTTCTTCGAGCGGTGGTGGAGGCACCAAAGGCGAATTGGATTTATGCGGCGCGGATCCCGAATGCGCGGCGCCATTGTTGTGCCGCGCGATGTGGAAAAACGGTCCTTCACGCTGCACACGCACATGCGTGGTCGATGGCGGTTGTCCTTCCAATATGCGTTGTTCTTCGGTGAACAATGAAAAGTTTTGCACGATAAGCGACGTCGGTAAAATCTGTTCGAACGCCACTGAATGCGATTTCGGTTGTTTGTCCGGGCCGGGTTATTGCACCGTCGCCTGTGCATCGGGCTCGGATTGTCCCAATGGCTTCGGATGCATGAGCGTGGGTAATCCACCGACGAAGGTTTGCGTCAAAGCCTCGGAGTATTGCGAAGCGGGCAATACGAAACCTTGTATTGTTCCCGCGGCCTGCGATACCTCGTCGCTCATCGTGGGCGCCTGTACGCTCGCCTGTAATTCCAACGCCGATTGCCCCCAACGCGCTTCGTTGTTGACGCCTTGGACGTGCAGCGGCGGCTTGTGCAAACGTCCCCCGGATGTTCACGGCCCGCTCGCGGGTGGATACACGCCCGCGCAATACGCGTGCGACGCATTCAACAACGTCGTCAATTTATGCAATGACGCGCAACACATGAATTTTCAGCAATTCACCATTCCGGGAGCGCCGGCCGTCAATTGCAATTCGACCATGACGACCGACGGAGCGCCGGGAGATGCTTGCGTCGATTCATGTCGATATCAAGGTGGCTGTCCTTTTGGGTTTGGATGCACCGCCGTGGGCAGCGTCGCCGGAGGACGTATTGGTCTTTGTTTGCCCACGGGCGCGGGCGAAGTGGGTGCGGCGTGTACGAACGACACGCAATGCGCTTTTGGTTATTGCAACAATCAGAAGTGCAGCCGCGATTGCACGGTCGATGGGGTTTGTCCGACGGGATCGACTTGTACGCCTGCCGGAGGTGCCGTGCCAAACGTCGAAGGAATGCCCTTCAAACGTTGTCAGTAAATGGCTTTACTTGGCGGCGGGGGCCGTGACGGCCTTGAGCGTCAGGTGCATGATGAAACGGCCGACCGACGGCAGCTTGAAGAACGCCGTATTCATCGATTCGTCGACTTTTTCGGGCGCGACGACCGACCACGTGATCTTCTCGTTGCCCTTTGGATCCACCGTGATTTCTCCGATGGCCAAGTTCACGCCTTTTTTGCCCGCCGTGGGGAAGGTGAACTCGAAGGGTTTGTCCACCGTGTCGAGCTTCGGTGTCTCCGATGAATTCTCGATCTGCACGAGCAGGCTGTAGGTTTTTCCAACCGGAACGCCGGTCGTCTTCGCTTTTGGGTCGACTTTGAACGTGAACACGTGCGCCGAGGACAACGCGCCTTCGCGAATGCGGAAAATCGCGCGGCCCGTATCATCCCCCAGCTCGAATTTGGCTCCGGGGCTCATCGAAACCGGCGCTCGCAATTCCTTTTCGTCGCTCATCAGCACCGGAGGTCGTTCCGAGGATGACGGGGGCGGGGGCGGCGGCGTCGCTGCGCTTGCCGACGTAGCCGGCGGAGGCGGAGGCGTTTCTTCCGACGCTGCCGGAGGAGGCGGCGTCGTGGCTTCTGTCTTCACCTCGGGTTTGTTGGCCGGAGGTTTCGCACTTTCACCACCACACCCGACGGCGACTGTTGCGAAGAGCGCCGACAGAGCGAGGGTGAACAGGCCGAGTCGTTTCATGATGCGGTTCGGTGAATGCATACCCCACGGCGTAGGACGATGTCGGGCCGAGTGCAAGTATGTCGCGAGTACAAGTCGTCAACGAGGGTCGACGCGCATGCATTTGCAACGTATAAGACCGCCCCATGCGCAAGCGGTTCCTCCCACTCACCACTTTGTTCGTCGTTGCCTGCGGTTCGTCGCCGGCAGTCAAACCCACCGAGCCCGCCAAAGACAACGCGACCAACACGGCGACGGGCGGCGCGAACGAACGCAGAGACGCTGCCGAAGTCGCTGTTGCAACCACGACTCCAGGCACCGCGTATGACCTCACGCCCGTCGCGGAACCGCAAGATGTCATCGCCCTGTTGGGCTGGAAAAACCCTGCGGAAACGTTGCGTGCGTTCTCCGCTTGCGCCGATACGAAGCCCGAACGAGCGCTCGATGCAGCCGAGATCGGCATGCGCGGCATTTTGCGCGACGTCGTTTCCTCGAGCGTCGACGTGCGGGGACTTGCCGCAGCGGTTGCGTACGACGCACCCATTTTCGGCGTCGCTTCACTTGATCCTCAAACCAAAGGCCCCGGCGGATTCGTCGCGTTTTCCATCGGTCTGAGCTCTCTCGACAAGGCCAAAGCGGCTGTCGAATCAGCGGGTCCTCTCACGGAAATTTCGCCCGGACATTTCCGCATTGCGGGGCGCAGCGAGCCTGTTTGCATCATCGCTCCATCGACGGGGCCATCGCCTGTGCGACTCGTTTGTGGTCCAAGGGAAAAAGATGTCGTCACGTTGGCGCCGTACTTGACGCGTACGCTTCCGGCTGCATCCGTTGCGAAGTCCGATGTGCACGTCGAACTGCGTTTGGCGCCGGCCGAAGCGCGTTACGGATCGCTTCTGCGCAGCCAGATTCAGGGTTTGCCCGTGCTCGCTCAAGCCGAAGGATCCATCGGCGAACCCAAGTTCGACAAAGCGGTCGTCGATGCGGCGACGGGTGTTGCGGACGAGGTCGTCGCGCTCGTCGCCGATGCCGACAAGATCTCCGTCGATGCGGCGCTCGATCAAGTCTCGTGTTTGAACGCATCGGCATCACTTTCGTTGCGCGGTAAAACCTCGTGGCTCGGGGGCATCATGGCCGATCGTCTCGATCGCGCGGGACCTCCGCCGGCGATCTTCTGGCGAGCGCCGAAAGACAGCGCGAGCGTGTTTTACGGGCGCGGTACGGATCCCAAGAAGTTCGCCCCGATATTGCGTACGGCGCGGCTGCTCATCGAAGGTGGTCTCGCCAAAATCCAGATCGGTTCGGAAGCGGATCATCGGGCCTTGAGCGAGATCCTCGATTTCTCGGTGGGCCCGTATGTTGAAACGGTGTCCGCGAGCGGACCTCATCCGGACGTTCCTGCGGACAAACTCACGACGCCTCAGCAGGAAATGGATTCGTTCTTGGGCAGCTTCACCGGCTGGACGCTCGTTGGATTCGAAGAGGGACCGGCGGCGATGTCGAAGGAACTCAAGCGCGTGGCCGATGTGTATGCGCGTAAGGGTTATCAAGACGCACTGAAGAAAGCGCTTGGAAAGAAGGCGGGCGTGTTGATGCCGCAAGTCAAGGTCGGTCCGGGCCCGGCGGCGCTTGGTGCAGGTTCGCTCGATCTGTCGATCAAGGTGGACAAACTCCCTGCGGCCGAGATGGGAATTCTGAAAACGGCGAAGGGCAAGGACACCGTGAGTGCCGAACTGCACGTGCTCTTGATGCCGGATGGTAAGTCGCGAACGTGGATGGGCATCGGCGTTGGCAAACCCGACGACCTCGTCAAACGGCTGCTCGGCGTCAAGACGGGCGCGCCGGAAGACGGCACGATCGCTGTTCGCAAAGATCTCGAACCGCTTCGTCGCGGCGACAACATGAGCGCCGGATTCATCACGATGAAGATGTTCACCAAGAGCATGCAACGGTCGTCCAAGATCGCGGGTGGACGACGAAATGATCAGATGATGGAGAAGGTGCTGAAGTCGTTTGCGACCATGCCGCACCAGGGAGATTCTCCGATCTTCGTCACGACCACCTCCAAAGGCGTCGATGCTCCGACGGGTTCGTTCAACATCGCAGCTTCGAAGCCCGTGATGGAAGACGTTGGTTGGTTGCTCAAAACGCTTGCACCTTGATGATGGGACCTCGTGTGTCCGGACAAACAACGCGCTTGAATATGTTCTCGACGGCGTGCATCGTGTGCACAGTTTGTCGCGGGCATGTTCTTTGCCGTTCGAACTTCGACACGCATTGAACGAAGAAGGGTAGACGGCAGGTATGGCTGATCAAAAAGCATTGGGATCGTCGGGTGCAGCGCAGGGTGCGTTGCCTACGCGCCCGCCCGGGCGTGGCTCCGTGCGTGATCTCGACGAAGAAGCGCCGGATCTCACGGATGCGCAGCGCGAAGAACTTCGCGGGTTGCTTGAAGCGCGTCGCGCAGAAATCACGGCCAGCATCGAAAGCCGTCAATCGCAGGAACGCGAAGTGGGGCGTGAAGTCGGGGACGAAATGGATGATGCCAACATCGAAGGCATCACGGCCATGACGTCGCGATTGCTCGAGCGTGACGTCCAGCTCCTCGGCGAGATTGATCGGGCGCTCGCGAAGTTTCGCACGGGTGACTACGGGTATTGCGAAGGTACGGGCGAACCGATCAGTTTTGGTCGTTTGCGTTCGCGTCCGTGGGCTCGTTTCAGCGTGGCGCATCAAGAGCAGCTCGAGCGAGAAGCGCGTTCGCGGGGCGGCATTTGAGCCGCGCGCCTCGTTTTACGTGACCAACCAAAAGTCTTTTCCCAACAGAGCTTTGGCGGTTTCGAGCGTTTGAAAAGCGCGCTTGATGTCGTTCTTGGCCTGGTGTTCCGACAGCTGCACGATGTACGGGATCCACAAAGGGCGACAAACCACGAGCGCCGTGTAATACGTCTCGGCTTCTTCGTTCCATCCGACCGACGCGCTGATTCGAGCGAGCAAATTGTTGACGGCGACCGGTGAACCGACTTCTCCGATGGCTTTGGCGCGGGCCATCAATTCTCGAGCCAGTTCGATTCGCGCCGTGTCGTCGTTCATCGTCTGAGCATTGCGAAATCGCTGAAATGCGATCTCCAAGCGTTGTTCGTTTTCGACTTGCTGGGGCAAACGATTACGTATCGTGTCGCGCCATTGTTGCATCAGTGGATCGGCGCCGTTTCGCGTCGATTCGCAATGGGCGAGCAGCAGCTCCGCTTCTTTCCAATCTCCGGCGTCTCGAGCCAGCTCCAGGCTGACGACGAAGCGTTGTTCGCCATTGTTTTCGGGGTCTTTTTCGACCAACCATCGTTGCCAGAACAGCGCCCCGCGGGCCAGCGATCGCGCCACGAGTTTCGGTTCGGTGCGATGAGCCGCCTGCGTCCTTTGAATCAAGAAGTCCTTGTGTTTTTCGACCTCAGGAACCTCGAGCGACCGCGGCCATACAGGAAAGTTATAGGCGTTGATCGTCATGAGCGCGTGCTCCAGGTCGCGTCGGCGGCGATGCGTTCCAAGAACGTCTCGAGTGAAGGCGAAGGCCGAATCCAGCGACGCGCAGAGCGTAATCGGTCGAGAGAACAGAGGGGCATGGTCACGCAGCGCGGACGGTATCATGGATCCGACATCGTCTGAAGCATTCCATGACGTCGATCACCTTTTCGTTTCACGGGGCAATCTTTGGGAAGCGGAAATGGCGCATGGTCGGCAATACGAGCGAATCGGCGTTTCGTGAATGCATAAAACTTGATACGTTGGTTTGACGTTCCGGAGGAGCTCAGGGTTATGCGCACTTCATCACGGCGTGGTATGTCTTCAGGTTTTTCGTATGGACGCACGTTTGTCTCGGCAGCCCTTTCGATCTTGGCGGTCGTTGGCGCGGCGGTGTTTGTCGAGAGTTGCTCGTCGGACTTGGCGGGGGCTCCGTGCGATACGGTATTTGCGGGCAAATGCGGTGCCGTTTGTGCCACCGATTTTTCATGCCCCGCGGGTCAATATTGCGGTTTGAGCGGCACCTGTACCGCCGATTGTGCCGAAGGTGCGGCGCAATGTTCCGGCAATCAGGTTTGCAATGCCGTGGGAAAGTGCGTTGCGGGCGGAGGTACGGGAGGAGCGGGCGGCGAAGGTACGGGAGGGTTTTTTGGTGCGAGCAGCGGATCGGGCATGGAGGCGGACGCGTGCGCGGACGTCGTCGTGAAATTCGAGAAACAAATTCCCACGGTGATGTTGCTCATCGACCAATCGGGCAGCATGACGGCGGCCTTCGGTAATGGCAATCGATGGGACGTTTTGTACGACACGCTCATGAACGGCAACAACGGCATCGTCAAGGTGCTGCAAAACGACGTGCGTTTTGGTTTGGCGCTGTATACGAGCAATGGCGGCAGCGCCGGCGGCGTTTGTCCGATGCTCACCAAAGTGCCGCTCGCATTGACGAATTATACGGCCATCGATACCGTGTACAAACCCGAAGCCCCGCAAGGCGATACGCCGACGGGCGAGAGCATTACTTCGGTCACGAAGGACCTCGTGGCATTTAATGAAGTCGGTCCGAAGATCATCGTCTTGGCGACGGACGGCGAACCGGATACGTGTGCCGTGCCAAACCCGCAAATGGGGCAACCGGAATCGATCAAAGCGGCGCAGGATGCGTACGGCAAAGGGGTCAAGACGTTCGTCATCAGTGTCGGATCGGAAGTATCGGACGCGCATTTGCAAGACGTGGCCAATGCGGGCGCGGGATTGCCGATCGGTGGAGCCGACAAGGCACCATTTTACAAAGCGCTCGATCCGCAGACGCTCGTCGATGCTTTCAATACGATCATCAACGGCGTCCGCTCGTGTACGCTCAAGCTGAACGGCACGGTCGATGCCGCGGGGGCGGCGGCGGGCAAAGTGTCGCTCGATGGAAAACTCATCGATTACAACGATCCGAACGGCTGGCGGCTCAATGCGCCGGACGAAATCGAATTGCTCGGGACGTCTTGCGACGCGATCAAAATGGGCGACCACTCCATCAACGTGCAATTCCCCTGCGGCATCGTCGTGCCGAAGTAGAATCACCCCCCCATTCGCGCGATGAACGGCACGATTCGATCGACAAACGCCTGCTTGTAATGTTTGTCGAATTCGGCCCACGTACACAACGTCTTCGTATCGACCACCCGATCGACGAAAACAAGACCGTCCAAATGGTCCACTTCATGTTGATAGGTTCCTGCGGACAAACCGCGCACGATCCTCTCGATCGGCGCGCCTTCCCGATCCCATCCCGTCACCCGCACTTCCGCGAAACGCGGCACGACTCCGCGTAAATTGGGAACGGACAAACACCCCTCGTAATTGTCGAATCGTTCGTCGGAAATCGGCTCGACCACCGGGTTGACCAATATCGTCAGCGGAATGTTCGGCTTGTAAGGATATCGCGGATTGTCCTTGACCTCGATGGCGACGATTCGTTTTGGATAAAGCACCTGCGTGGCCGCCAAACCCGCTCCTTTGGCGTGACGCATCGTCTCCACCAAATCGTCGATGAACTGCTGCACCGACGGCGTTGCCAGCTCTTCACGCGATACTTCCGCCGCGCGTTGTCGTAATCCCGGATGACCCAGCTGAGCAATTTCGAGAATCGTCACGGACGGCAAGCTACCACAATCGACCCGAGCCGCAGCGGCAAAATGCACCCCTCGACAAAACCCGTTTCGGTCCAAGAAGACGCCCACACCACGAGGCACCAGCATGGACCAGGAAAAACAAGCCCCCGATACGTCGACCAATCTGCCCCATGGCTCCACCGTCGATCAAGGCGAACCGGCCGACGTCGAACGTGAATCACCCCGTCGCGACAATGAATCGATCGAGGGAAATCGCCAACCGGTTCGCGATGCGCCGACGACCTTACGCACGGGCGAAGTCAAACCATTATCGACGATCGACCGCCTGAATGATTTCGTGCGGGGCGAGCTGGCCGGCGTCGAGACCTACGACTTGGCCTTGCAAGCGCTCGGCAATGCGGAATGGACCGGAACATTGCGACAAATCCGGGACAATCACGAACAACGCGCCAATCTGCTGGGCGAACGTATTCGAGCGCTCGGAGGCGTTCCGGCGTCGAGCTCGGGCGTGTGGGGCGCGTTTGTCCGGGCAATGCAACGCGGAGCCGATCTGTTGGGACGACGCGTGGCCCTCGCGGCGCTCGAAGAAGGCGAGGAGCTCTTGCTCAAACGTTATGGGCGCGAGACGTCCGAACTTCAATCGGGCGAGCGGACGTTCGTCGAACGGGAACTGCTGCCCCAACAAGTGCGCACGAACGATTTGGCGCGGTCGCTCGAGAAATTCGTCAAAGCGGCCTGATTCATTTCCATTCGGGCGCAGGCAATCCAAGTTTCCGATAGAAGAATTTGCACGCCATTTTCGCCATGTCGGTCTGCGGCTCATACCGATCGGGCCCTCGCGGCAAAAGCCCGGCATGCAGCGATCCCAATCGTTTGCCCATCAGCCGCTCGATGTCTTCCACGAAAGAATCCATCGTCTGATACCGATCCGTTTGTCGTTTACGGATCGCCTTCAAAACGACACCTTCGGTCGCGCGATCGAATCCCGGCGCGACCTCCGAAGGCTCCGGAGGCGCTTGGATCAGTTGTTGGGCCAAAAGCAAAGCGTCATCGTCGCATCGAAATGGCAATTGACCCACGCACATGCGGTACATCACGATGCCCAGCGAATAGATATCCGACCGCGCATCCGTTTTGTCTCCCACGACCTGCTCGGGCGGCATGTATTCCGGGGTTCCCAGGGACATGCCCATTTGCGAGACCGTTTTTGCGGTCTCCAGACGGGACAAACCAAAGTCCAATACTTTGACCCCATAAGGTTCGCCCGGTTCGCCCACCAAAAACAAATTGTCCGGTTTGACGTCGCGATGCACGATCCCCGCGCGATGGGCCGCCGCAAGTCCCGCGCCCATCTGCGCCAGGACGGGAAGCGTGATGTGTCCCGGCATCGTTTGATTGCGCCGGAGCCAATCCCCGAGCGTCTCGCCAAACAAATATTCCAGCACCATGAACGGCACGCCGTCGGCACGTTGCCCCGTATCGAGCACTTTGACGATATTCGGGTGCGTCACGACGTTGGCGATCCGCGCCTCGCGATCGAATCGATCCCGAGCGCCGGGCGTGCGCAAATGCAGCGAATCGAGGATCTTGACGGCGACGGGCTCGCGTGACCGCTTGTCCACGGCCAAGTAAATCCTGGCCATTCCTCCGCGGCCGATGAGCCCCCGCACCTCGTAACGATCATTGAGCACCGTGCCTGTTTCCGCCGTGGGTTTGTGCGGAATGTTCGCCAGGTCCGGGGTCGTGACGAGACGTTCACCGTCGTAAGCGCAAAAGCG
>CAYSYX010000050.1:17560-33605 GCA_964435055.1 uncultured Polyangium sp.
CTAGGTGACAGCGTTTTCAAAAAATCAAAGCCTCATTCGCTCGGCGTCTAGTTTTCCAGCGCTCCGGCGCAAATCCAATCCGAAATCGTCTGGATGTCCTTTGCGGGCAACGAAGCCAGTGGGGGCATCCGTTTGGATGTTCCACAAAGCTCGATTCCCATCAATTTGTCCACCAAGTAACTCTCTTCGGGCTTGTTTGGCATGACGCGCGTCCGTGAGCCGTTGCATTGCGACGTCGTCTTATTGACGAGCGCCGCGTAAGCCGCTCCCGCAGTGAGATCCAAACCGGCTTTCGGCATCGCGCCCGAATGGCAGTTCATGCTCGTGCAACTGTTTGTCAAAATGGTTTGCACGTCGGCAAACGGCACGGACGTCATCCCACAGGTGCAAGCGCCCGCGACGCAAGTTTGTCCAGGCGCACATTGAACATCGCATGCACCGCAGTTCATCGGATCGGTTTGCGTGTCACCGCATCCCATCATCCCGCTGCTCGAACTGCTGCTCGACGAAGATGATCCACCGCCGGATCCACTGCTCGAACTGCTCGAGCTCGTCGAAGCATCTCCACCTGCGCCTCCGCTTCCGCCGCCGCCGGTATTTTCACCGCCGCCGTCGGAACATCCTGCATTTCCAAGCGCCGCAAGACCCGCAATCACAAACGGAATCGCTACCTTTGCGTATCGCCAAGCCAAACCATCAAGCACGCCAAACCTCCGGATCGTTCCTTTGAGTCCAAACCAAGTCATCCACCGAGTTGGTGATGAAAAAATTCCGTCGTGCGTTTCCAAGCAAGCGCCGCGTTATCGGGCGAGTACACCTCGGGACGCACGTCGTTCGCGAAGGCGTGATCCGCTTCGTACACGTGCAGCTCGATCGATTGCCCACGCGCGTGCATCGCGTCGGCCAAGGCTTTGGCCGCATCCGCTTTGGCCCAGCCGTCTTTCGTCGCGAAATGGGCCATCATCGGCGCTTTGATCTTCGCGTGATCGAATGAATCCTGCGGAGCCAATCCGTAATATGCGACGGCCGCTTTCAAATCGCTCGACATCGTCGCCGTAGCGAACGTCAATGCGCCGCCCATGCAAAAACCCATCACGCCGACGTTCCCGGAACAACGCGCATGCGATTGCAGGTAGTTCACGGCACCACACAATTCGGCCAGCGCCTGCGGCCAATCAAGGCTCATCATGAGCTTTTGCGCTTCGGCGGGATCGGTCGTCCAACGACCGTGGTACAGATCGGGTAACAGAACGACAAACCCTTCGCGAGCCAGCTTCGCCGCCACATGTCGAATCTGCCCGTTCAAGCCCCACCACTCTTGGATGAGCACGATGCCGGGCGCTTTGTTCGAACCTTCCGGCGCGACGAGCTCGCCGACTGCATCTCCACCGCCCGCTTTTGCAAACTTGATCGGCTGATACATTTCACTTCTCCATCCCACCGCGGCGCACCAGCCTCGGCGATGGCGCGCATCCTGATACCGCTCGAGTCACCGGGCCAAGTTGTCTGCAGATCGCATACCCGACCAATGTGCTAGGGTGCGCCCCGATGTCTCAAAATACGCCTACTTCGCCGGCCAAACCGACTCGATTCCTCGACGCCGTTCGTCGCGGCGTACTCGTTGTCGACGGCGGCATGGGCACGCAGATTTACGAACGCGGTGTGCTCTTCAACGTCAACTACGAAGAGCTCGTGGTTTCACGCCCCGATCTCGTTTTGCGCATCCACGAAGATTACGTTCGAGCCGGAGCGCAAATCATCGAGACAAACACCTTCGGAGGCAACCGAGTTCGTCTTGCCCGCCACGGTTTGAGTGATCGCGTGGTGGAAATGAACCTCGCCGCCGCTCGTCTCGCTCGTCAAGCCGTGGGGGATCGAGGGTTTGTCGCGGGCGCCATCGGTCCGACGGGGCAAGTGCTCGCGCCGTTTGGCGAAGATGAACGAGCTCGCGTGCGTGACGCATTCCGCGAGCAAGCAGAGGCGCTCGCTCGAGGTGGCGTCGATGTGCTCATGATCGAAACGATGCGCCAGCCCGACGAACTCTTTTTGGCCGTCGAAGGCGCGCGAATGGCCGTGGGCGATTCCTTGCCGCTCGTGGCTCAAGTTTCCGTGGATACCGACCTCACGCTCGCCGATGGAACGCCGATTGCCGACATCGGGGCGCGTCTTCGCGACGTCGGGTGCGATGTGATCGGCGTGAATTGTTGTGACGGTCCGCAAGTCGTTTTGAGCGCGATAGAAAAACTCTTGCCGCTCGGCGTGCATTTGGCGGCGATTCCGAATGCAGGTTTGCCGAGGCGCGTCGACGATCGCTTCATTTATGTTTCGACCCCCGAGTATTTCGGCGTTTTTGCCCGGCGTTTGTGCAAACTCGGCGTGCGCCTCATCGGCGGCTGTTGCGGCACGACACCCGAGCACATTCGGCGTATTGCTGCGGCTGCGCGAATGGAAGCCAGCGTTGCGGCGTGTAGCTCGTCGGAAGAATCGCCGCTTTGGGTCGGAGCGAGCGACAGTTCGGCGCCGCCGGATCATCCTCAAGGCACGATTGAGGGACAAACCCCGGTGGCCACGGAAAACAAAAGCAAGTTTGCCGCGAAAATCGGGAAAAAGTTCGTCATCTCCGTCGAAGTGAATCCCCCGATCGGCGTGGATCCGCAATCCGCCATCGACGCGGCGAAGAAGCTCATCGACGGCGGCGTCGATATCATCAACATCGCGGATGGGGCTCGAGCGCAAGCGCGAATGTCGAATTTGGCCATGGCCAAGCTCATGCAGGACAAACTCGGCATTGAAACGCTCGTCCACGTGTGCGGGCGCGATCGCAATTTGCTGGGCCAAGTCGCACATTTGCTCGGCGCGCATGCGTTGGGCATTCGAAACCTCGTGGTGATCACCGGAGATCCGCCGAAAATCGGTGACTTTCCAGATGCGACGGCCGTGTACGATCTGGACTCCGTGGGCATTTTGCGCCTCGTTTCGCGCCTCAATGCGGGCATCGACCCCGGGGGCAAACCCTTGGGAGGCATTACATCGTTTTTCTGTGCGACCGGCGCCGAACCTGCGGCCTTGAATTACGAACGGGAAATCGATCGTTTGCGGATGAAGAAAAGGGCGGGCGCGGAGCTCGTCATGACCCAGCCCGTGTACGACATGGCGGTGCTCGATCGATTTTTGAAGGACGCCGAGCCGATCGGGTTGCCCATTTTGATTGGCATTTTGCCGCTGGCGAGCCATAAAAACGCGGAGTTTTTGCATAACGAAGTGCCGGGAATGCAAATTCCCGACGACGTACGGGCGCGTATGCAACGTGCGGGAAGCGGGCCCGCGGCGCGTAAAGAAGGCGTGGCCATTGCGCGAGAAATGCTCTCCGCGGTGCGGCAACGCGTCGCCGGGGCGTACATCATGCCGCCGCTCGGTCGGTATGAACTTGCTCTCGAGGTCATGGATGGGATCGTATGATCCTCATCCCGAAGATGATCGAAGGTTAGCCGTTGGTCTGGCCAATCGGTGGTGCCGCGTCATTCCGGCGGTTCTGGAATTGCCGATGCGTTCGGCTGTTTTACAAAACGATCTGGAAGAAGCCGGGCTTTATCGCGCCGCTCGGGCGCTGGAACACGTGGCCGAGCGTGCGGAACAAACCGATCCCGCGGCGCTCGAAGTGATCGCCGCCGTCATGCCCATCCTTACGAACCCTCGGCGCAAGGTGTGGGTGAATGCGTTACGACAAACCGCAAAACGAGAAGCTTTGCTCGCGCTGGGGCGACTATTGGTGCGTCGAGTAAAACATGGCGAAGACTTCTTCGAGGATCACGGCGAACCTGCGGCATCGCTGCGTATCGAACCGGGCGGACGACCATTGTCATTGGGTGAACGGCGGGCCTTGGCGCGGAAACCTTCGCGCGCGACGCTCGACAAACTCTTGTCCGATCCCCATCCGCTCGTGATTGAAAACTTGCTGATGAATCCGCGTTTGACCGAGGACGACGTCGTGCGTATGGCGTCGCGTCGCCCGGCGCATCGCGAAGTCATTTTGCAGATTGCGCGGACGCCGAAATGGATGGTGCAAGCGCGCGTGCGCCTCGCAGTGGTGCTCAATCCGGGCACGCCGCCGGAGGTTTCCGTGCCGGCATTGCCGCAGTTATCGCGTTCGGAATTGCGTGAAGTCGTTGCATTGACGCTTTTGCCGATTGTCGTGCGGACGGCCGCACGGGATTTGCTTCAGCGCCGTCCGCCGATGCCCTCGGATGTCGATGACGACGATCCGACGATGCAATGACCCGGAATTTTGTTATTCGTGGTGATTGATTGCTGCGTTCGCTCGGACAATCGACGTCGGGCGACATTGGAGGTTCGGCATGAAATCGCGTTCCACGATTGGTTTTGCATTGGTATGCAGCTCGGCATTGTTGAGCGTTGCTTGCAGTTCGACGCCCGCTACGAATGAAAATTCGGGCGGCGCCGGGGGTGATGAATCCTGGAGTGGTGGATCCGGAGGTGTCGGAGGTGCCGGGGTCGGCGGTGGAGGTACCGCGGGCGGTTCGGTGACGCCGACGATGGGTTGCGGCACGGCCGCGAAAGACGCGGATGAAACGTATGTGCAGATTCCAGTGACCGTCAATGGTTCAACCACGACGCGCCAATTCTTCATTTCGATTCCACCGGGTTACGACAACCAGCTTCCCAATCGGCTCATCGTCGGATTGCATGGACGTGATTACACCGGTAGCAAAATGAAGAGTTACCTGGCGCTCGAGAAAGCGCCCGTCGAAGCGATGGCCAATGAAATATTCGTTTATCCCGACGCACTCCAGCGGGATTGGGGCAGTTGGGGGCCGGCGATCGGTTGGCAACTCGGTCCGGGCGCAGCCGACACCAACGCCAAGGGTGAGGAGGACGTGGCGTTCATCGACGCGATGATCGATTACATGAAGAAGAATTATTGTATCGATGCGGATCGGGTATTCGTCACGGGCCAAAGCTGGGGCGGCGACTTTTCCAGCGCATTGGCTTGTTTGCGAGGAGATGTGTTCCGCGCTTCCGTGCCGGTCGCCGCCAATGGCATTTATTACTTGCAGAGCCCGACGGTGGTTTGTCAAGGTTCCGCCGCGATTTGGGAAATGCATGGTAAAGGCGACCCGTATTTCGACATCACGCTCGGCGAGGAAGTGCGTGATTATTGGATCGGGCAGAATCAATGCAGCTCAATGTTTACGGATCTGGGCATTACCTTGGCGTCCGGATCGGCCGAGGATTGCGTGGAATACAGCGGGTGCAAGGACGTCGTGCGTTATTGCGCGTATGACGCTCAATTCGGGCATCAAGTGCCGGACGACTATTATGCGGTGGAGACGATGAAGTTTTTCCGGTCGTTTTGAGAGAAACGATCAGAATCCGAAAACGAGGTTCGGTTGGGCGTCGAAATCGAGCGCGATTTGCGTCGGCGGCGCGGGCGCCATATTCACGAGGATTTGGACCCTCACCGGAATGACGATGTCCTGCTTGTTCTGCACGAGCGTCTTCAATTCGGCAATCGGCTCGCCTTCGATGGACTTGGTGAACGGCGGCGTCTTGGCCAAGTCGTCAATCGTGAGGATTGTCGAGCCAAACGCGGTGCCGGTCAAATCTTTTGGCTGGACCGGGTTGCCGGCTTGATCGGCGACGCCCAGTTTCTTCACGTCGATGTCGACGCGCTTGACCAATTGCGCGCCTTTCAATTCCGGACGGCTCGCATATTCTTCCGCCTTGAGCACGGTTACGTCTTGATCAAACGTGAAAAGGCATTCCTGATCGGTGCCTTCCGTCGTGATCGTGTATTTCTTTTGCGGATCTTGAATCGGATTTCCGCACATGAAATCGGCCGGCACGTCGATTTTCGTCGAGCCGGAAACGGGCGGAATGCCGTCTTCGCCCCCCAGGGTCAATTCGGGCAAGACGTCGCTGATTTTGTCGCCGATTTGATCACACGCAAAGAGCGAACATGCGGCGACCACGGTGAGCGCGAACGTACGAAGTTTCATGAAGCCTCCAAGAAAAATGTCGATGCTGGCCGAAGGTGGTCCAGCGTCGAACGAGTGTACACCGTTTTGGTCAGAAGGGAAGGGGGCGAATGCAGTCGATGCGCGGCTCGGCCCCCGCGAAGGTTGCAAAGCCATTCGAGCGGATGCGATTACATCCCGGCAACTTGCAATCCGTCGAAAACAAGCGTCGGCGTGCGGCTCGATGAATGCATGAACGGATCATTACCGACCGCAATCAGGTGTTTCCAGGCTTCGGAATGTTTTCCCGAAAGATTCATTTCCGACACCGGCTCCGCCAGTTTACCTCCACGAATCGCGAATCCTTGGAAACCCACGGAAAAATCACCTGTGGTCCCATTGGAATTGCCGCCGAGGAAAGCCGTGATCAATACGCCGTCTTTGACGTCCGCGATGAGCCCATTGCGATCTTTCGTGCCCAGTTTCCACGAGAGATTCGACATGCCTCCGGTCGTGGGCGCGGCGCCGAGTTTCTTTCCGTAGTACGTATCGATGTAATGGTTTTTCAAGACTCCCTGCTCGAAAATGGTCATTCGTTTGGCGCCGATACCTTCGCTGTCGCAAGGCCGGGATGCCAAACCTCGCGGCAACAGAGGATCGTCGGTGACATCGAGTTTGTCGCTGCCGATGCTCTTGCCGAGCATTCCTTCGAGGAACGAGCGCTTTTGTTGGAGAGAAGCACCCATGAGCGGCCCGAACAGATGGCTGAAGAATCGTCCGGCGGCCCGATTTTCAATGACGATGGGCATGACGCCCGAGGCCATTTTCTTTGCGCCTCGTCGCGCGACCGCCCGCTCCGCCGCCCGGCGACTCATGGCCACCGGATCCATGAGATCCGCGGCGAATCGAGCCACTGCATAATCGCCTTCTTCGGGCCGCCGTCCGTCGCCGTCCTGAATGCTCACGTCGGTCCAAATGGAACAGTTCGTGCTGGGAAAGGCGATTTCGAGACCATTCGAATGCACGCGGGTCGTCATGCGGGAAGAATGACTCATACCCGTCGTGACGCTCAGAAAGTCCTTGCTGCCCTGGACGCTGCGCGCGGATTCCTCCATTTTTTGCGCGGCGCGGCGCATATCGATGGCCGCTATTTCATGAACGCGCGGATCGTCGATCTGCAATTCGCTCGTCGCCACTTTGCCGTAAAGCGACGGATCGGGCAAACTGCGGAAGGGATCTTTGACCAGCGTGCGGGTCAGAGCAACGGCATTGTCCAGAAAAACCGCCAAGGCATCGGGACGCAAATCGCTCGTCGAACATGCCGAATATCGACCGTCGACGTAAAGACGCGCATCGAGTTGACGGCTCGTGGCTTCGGAAATCTTTTCCAATTTTCCGTCGCGCCACGTGACGTCGACATCCCGCGTTTCGGAGACCACGGCGGCCACCTCCGCGGCGCCTTTTTGCTTGGCCAAAGCCACGACATTTTTTGCAATTTCGAGCATTGATTCGTTCGCCATGTCGGGCCTCCTCTCAACCTTGCTTCTTGGTTTGACCGCCGACCGTGATCGAGGCGACGCGCACCGTGGGAATACCTTGCGAAACAGGCACGGATTGGCCGTCTTTGCCACACGTCCAGCCGCCTTCGTCAATCACGAGATCCTTGCCGACCATATCGACGAGCTCGAGCACCCGCGGCCCATTGCCGATGATGTTCACGTCCTTGATGGGACGAGTCAATTTGCCGTTTTCGATGAGGAAACCGTTTTTGACGTAAAACGTGAAATCGCCGGCACCGATATTGACTTGCCCGTTGGAAAACCCTTGGCAATAAATGCCTTGTTTGACCGAAGCCACGATTTCATCGTGCTCGTGCGGCCCGGGTAACATGTACGTCGCGCGCATACGCGGCATGGGCGCGAATTGGTAGCTTTCCCGGCGGCCATTGCCCGTCGGTGCGAGCCCATAATGTTTCGCCGAAATGGAATCGTGCAAGTAGGTCGCCAAAGTTCCCTTGTCGACCAGGGTCGTGACCCCGGCCGGATTTCCTTCGTCATCCACGTTGATGGCTCCGCGCGCATATTCGGGTGTCGCGTCGTCGACGATGGTGACGAACGGTTTGGCGACGGGCTTGCCGATTTTGTCGGAATAAATCGACGTGTTTTTGCGATTGAAATCCGCCTCCATCCCGTGTCCGATGGCTTCGTGCAGGAGTATCCCGGACGAACCTGCTCCGAGCACCACGGGCATTTCTCCGGTCGGCGCCGGCACGGCGTCGAAGAGGACCGTCGTTCGAGCGACCGCTTCTTTTACGACACGCGCGATACGATCCGGCGAATAGAATTCCAATCCCCGACGTCCGGCGACATTGTATC
The DNA here is from genome assembly GCA_964435055.1 of uncultured Polyangium sp. Lineage (GTDB taxonomy): Bacteria > Myxococcota_A > Polyangia > Polyangiales > Polyangiaceae > Polyangium. The sequence goes on from CAYSYX010000050.1 coordinate 25,911, forward strand.
CATTCGATTCTCGACGCCCGTTTTGTTCGGCGACGCAATTCACGTACAGACTGGTCATCGGCTGAATATCCTCGACGATGCGCCCGCTGCTGTCGGCAATGAGCACCGCGCCCGATTCATCCGTAAAACCGACGCTGACTTTCTTGACCCGAGCATCCGCTTTGAAAATCGACGCGTTGACGCCATCGAGGATGGGCATTTTTTGACCGGCTTTGACGTTGTCCCACGCCACATCGATGACGTAGCGCTTGGGCAAACCATTGCTGACGGAAAATACTTTCGGACCCGCAGTCGCCGGACCATCCGCAATCGCCGCGGCCGTACGCGCCGCGCGCACGATGGCTTCACGCGTCAATTCTTCGGTATAAGCATACCCCGTTTGATCCCCGCGCACGACGCGCACACCCACACCCAATTCGACCCGCGTATACGCGCGATTGACTTCGCCGTCTTCGAGCTGGAGCGAATTGAGCACGCGGTGCTGGAAAAATAGATCCGCTCGATCTCCACCGTGGCTCAGGGCCTCGGCGATCCCTTCGCGAATCATCTCTTCCGTCACGCCGAATTTGTCGAAGTACGAAATCTTGTTCGGCGACGAACCTGCGGTCGTCGTGGGTTTTTCGAGCGCTTGTCCGGTACACCCGAGGAGAAACCCGCTCGTGGAAGCAAGGGCCACGCTCGCCGCTCCCATTTCCATGAATTTCCGTCGGTTCACGTTGACATAATGAGCCATATCCGAATTCCTCCGTGGATTGTCCCGACCATACACTGTTCATCAGGGCGGAGCACGTGAATTGACGAAGGTCAATGCTTTTCCCAAGTCCGTCCAGGCTGAGCTGGGAAAAGGAATCGTTGCTCGCGCGGCTTTGCGCAATGCGTTGCCAAGGTACCGCAAAATGGACGTTGTTCGATGGGACGTGTGAACGACAAAAAGAAGACCTCATGATCTTGGTTGTCGGACGTGCTCAAAACCGACGAAGCTTCGGCGACATTCCGATTTTTCGGTTGGACGAAGAGCGAATATGTGTATACTCGGCCATCATGGCCATGGATCCTGTTCGTCTTGCGCGAATTCGGGCTCGAGTTCTTGCTGCCGCTACGTTGACCGTCCCCGCCGTTGCCGGATGCAGCAGTCCGCATGTGAACGAGCGCCCGCAAAAATACATCAACATAGCTCCGCCGGATCAGCCGCCCCCGAAGGAAAAAGAAGTCACGCCGATCAACGAACGGAAACCGGACCAACCGACGCCGGATTTGGAAAGAGCTCCGGAGCCCAAGCATATCAATACGCCGGCTCCCGATACGACCGCCGCGAACATTCCTCCGCCGGGACAAACCATCAATACCGCTCCGACAAAAGCTCCGGAGCCGGATCATGTGAATACGCCTCCGCCGTTGCCTACGGCAAAGCCAGCGCCCCAGCCAAAGCACATCAATACGCCTGCGCCGACGCGCTGAACAAGTCGTCGCGAGGCGCAGATGAAAGTTCCGCTCGGAACCACCGAAAAACTGTTTGGCACGCTGCACCGCCAATTCATGGAGCGGGGATATCAACGTCCGCCCTGGGAAAAACTTCGCCCGGATGATTTCACGCCCGAGCAAATCGAGGTCGCGCGGTTTGCTTGGGCCTCTCGTGCAAGCTCGGAATATCGCTCGCTCATCGTCTTCGGCGAATTGATCGCGCGGTTTGGCGAGATGAACCTGCCGCTCGAAGTGACCTCCGCCGCGTCGCGTCTGTTGACGGACGAAGCTCGGCACACGGAATTGTGCGCGAAGCTCGCGGATATCTTCGGTGGGCAAGGAGGCGTGGAATTGATGCCCGCAGACGTCAAACTCGAACGTCGCGATTTGCCGGCTCATTTATTCGTCGCTCGTTGGACCGCATCGATGTTTTGCGTCGGTGAAACGGCGTCCGTGGGCATTTTGCAGACGTTGTTGACCCATACCAAAAATCCGTGTGTCGAAGCTGTTTTGCGCATTCTCTTGCGCGATGAAATCTTGCACGATCGGTTTGGCTGGGCACTTGCGCGCTTGGTTTTTCCCCGTCTGACCGATGACGAACAGGAATGGCTCGCCGCCGATTTGGCCTTTGCGTTTGCTCATTACGATCGCGCCCACGGGGGCGGGGTGGAGGACGAAGAGACGGATTTGGCGAACACCTTGGGTTTGGCGCCGGCCAAAGCGCGTCATGTCGCATTCGAAGAGCGGATCCATAAGGTGATTTTGCCGTCGCTCGCCAAGCTCGGGGTTCCCGCGTATGAAGCTTGGGAATTGCGAAAAGATACGACGATCGAGTGACGCGCGTCACGGCACCTCGAAGGCCACATCGGCGATAATCCCCGCGACGAACGATTTCGTATCGAATATGCCCGTTGCCGGAACATAAAAGTTTGTCCACGTGATGTACGGCGTGAATGCTGCAAAATCCAGCTCGGGCCCCGCGCTGTAACCAACCGTGAGCCCCAAGGGAAAAGACGTCGTCGATTGCGTCTCGCGGAGATCCGAAATGACCAAGGCACCAGTCGAGCCGCAATGCACCCGATCGGTGATTTGAAAATACACCGATACGGGGACTCGAACACCCCAATGGGCATCCGGTGAAGTGTACAGCGGAACTTGCACGCCGGAATCGATACGCACCGGTCCCTTTGTCCGATAAATGGTCGCAATGCCCGGCTGAATGTAACCGATGAAGTTTGGGGTTGTCGGATCAAACGCAGTGGTGAACGCCACGCCGAGATCGAAAGGCGTTGTCTTGATGAGCCGATGGGTGATGGCCAAACGTCCGGGGCCGGCAGTATGGTTTGGCAGATAAAACGGTGTCAGCTGAAAATCCGCATGCCATTCGGGAGATACTCCCCACAATGCGCCAAAACTCGGAGCCGCCCGCAGCACATCACTCCCGACGGGCCGTTCGACAAAGGGTTGCGTGTATACATCGATCATTCTCGACGGCAGAATGAGGCCGCGACGAACCATGGGCGTGGGTGTGCGCGCTTGTCCTGCTTTTTTGGCGACCAAGGGATCTGCGGCCCACACCGAGGTTGCGCCGAGCCAAACGAGCAGAAACACGGCAACCGTTGGCAATGTGTGGTTGGAGCGCACGATCTTGCGTAAGGCATGGGGCCGCAATGCGGTAACGCCAGTCCTTGAATTTCGTTCCGTCAAACAATGAGCTCGATGGTTTATGCGGCGGATCGTGGTGAGAACCGCGAACGTCGTGCGTGCGGGTGCGTTTGTCGCTGTTTTCCCGGCGGATGCGTGGTACCATGCCGACCCATCATGAAAGATTCGCCGCCCATGTTTCCTCTTGCTCCACGCACGCTTTACATCACCTTGGCCGGAAGCCAAGCGCACGGTACGGCGCGTGAAGGTTCGGACGTGGATTTACGCGGCGTGTGTATTGCTCCACAGCCCATTCGTTTGTCGTTGTTTCGTTCGTTCGAGCAACACGAAGGTCCGCTCGACGAAGAGCTTTTGACCATGATTCTTCCGCGTTTGCAGGCTCATCCGACGGCTTCGCGGGCGCTCGACATCAAAATGGAGTCGGTCATTTTCGATTTATCCAAGTTCATTGGTTTGTGTTCATTGGCCAATCCCAAAGCGCTCGAAATTATTTTCGCCGACGAACGCGATTGGATTTTGGCCACGCCATTGTGGCGAAAACTGCATGCCGAGCGACATCGATTTTTGACGAAAAAGGTCCAGCAAACATTTCACGGGTATGCGATGGCGCAGCTCAAGAAGATCAAAACGCATCGCTCGTGGTTGCTCGATCCGCCCAAAAACAAGCCGACGCGTGAAGAATTTGGTTTGCCCATCGGGAACAGCACGTCGAGCCGCGATGATCAGAATCGCATCGAACAAGGCATTGCGGAGATGATGCGCAGTTACGGCATCGACAACATCGATATGCCCAAAGCGACACGTATCGCCATTGAAGAACGTCTCGACGCGTTTTACCGGGACGCTCTTTCCGCCACGGAGGCCGATATGGAGGAACGAATGCGGGCCGTCGCGACGCTCGCGTTGCATTTACCGCGGGATGTCGTGGTGACGCTGAATGCGGAAAAACGGTATCGTGCGGCGCAGAAACATTGGGAATCGTATCAAGCGTGGAAGGCCGAACGAAATCGCGCGCGTGCGGAGCTCGAAGCAAAACACGGATACGATACGAAGCACGCCATGCATTTGGTTCGGCTGATGCGCATGGCGATTGAAATCCTCGAACGCGGAGAGCTCATCGTGCGTCGCCCTGATTTTGCCGAATTGCATGCCATTCGTGATGGAGCCTGGGCGTTCGATGCGTTGCTCGCACAGACCGAGAGTTTGCGCTTGCGAATGGATGAAGCGGCGAATGCGAGCAAACTGCCGGCCGATGTGGACAGGCCGGCGATTGATGCTTTGGCGCTGGAGATGCTGACGGACCCGAGTTTGGCCGGGTAATTTTCCTGGTAAACCAGCGGGCGATCACTGCCCTTCGAGTTTGACGCCGCCGAGCACGGTCTTTTTCTTGTCGACGTTTTCCAATTGATCGCTGTCGATGAGCAAATGCGCTTGGAGCGTATTGTCTTCGGCGTTCCATTCTTTTTCGGCGAAGAGCACGCGTCCGGCGTTATCGGAATCGAGCCAATAATTGCCCGTGGCGTCGTCGGTGGGCACGAGCGACGTCGTATTGTTTCCGTCGTTGCCCGGGAATGGATTCGGCGGTTTGGCGAATTGTTGTCCCAGCAGATTGGCCAACGGTTGCCCGGCGAAATCACGCGATTCGGCAATGGGCACGGGGCGCAAGAATCCGTTTTCCAGGGCGAGGCGCGAGCCTTTCAAGGCGAAAATCATGGCCGTTCCCGGCTGAAAACTCACGGCCAGCGCGCGTGGGCCCACTTTGACGGCAACTCCCGGAGTTTTTGCCGGAATCACGACTTCTTCGATTTGCTTGCCGGAAATCAAGAGCAGCTTATGACCCGGTGTGACCTTTCGGCCGCCGGATTCAACTTCACGACGCAACGTCACATCGTGCGACACATAGAACTGAAGGTTTTTTACCTCGTCGTCGGTCAAACCGTGTTCCGTACGTAGTTCGTGCGTGAACGGAATATAGCTCGCGCATCCACCGAGCATGGACAGAGCGATCACGGAGAGAGCGAGGGCGGGAAGATGATTGCGGGTCGTTGCAGACAACATCGAAGTGCTCCGAGGAGAACGCATCTGGTGCGCAGTTTCAAGAGGGCACGTGCACGTTCTGTGCAGCATACGCGATCAACGGAGCAGATTGCACGAACTTACAGGTACTGAGGTCGACGTTCGATGGTTGACCGTTGCCCGACGCGGTTGGGCTTCGATTCGACGTTCGTTGCAGTGTCGAGGTGCGAAGATTTTCGATCTTGTGCTTGGGCCTTTCGGGAAAGGTGTTGATCGTCATTTGCAACAGATGCGTCGAGCCTCCCCCGAAGAAAGTGGTTGATGCGCAACCGGCGGGTTTCTTTTTGGCGGATCGTGCCAAACATAACGGCCATCATCGCAATGGTTCGTCATTCTCGTACGAATCTATCGACAAAACTGCACCTTGCCCGACCATTTCCTTGACAGACCTGGTTTGTAGCGATAAACGCGGCTCGTGCGCATGCGTCATGACCAACTGGGCAAGCAAATGCTCCGCGCGAGTCTCGAAAATCGCGGTACGTTTACGTCTGCGATGGAGGTGAGCCCGGATCCGCAGCTGGCGGATGGTTACTTCGTGCCCGATCTGAGCCGCGCGTCGCCCGTGACAAACACATTGCTGGGACGGATGACGGAAAGACCGTGTTCGTTCGAGGTATTTTCGGCGCCGCCGGAGGTGCTCGAGGTGGAGGCTTGTTTGCGCAAGCTTCTGAATTTACGACATATTTTGCGTAAGCCGAAGGAGATGTCGGGTTTGCCTCATCAATGGGTCCTTTGCGCGGGCAAACCGTTGAGTGCGCTGGATGCAACTTGGGCTCGGCAGGTCGCCGATTGGCCGTGTGGGGTGTACGAATTGCCTCCCGTGAATGCCACGTCGATCGTGGTCCTGAGCGAACTGCCCGAAGAGCGTTCGACGTTGTTCTTGCGGCTGATGGGACGCGGACGAACCTTGCAACGCGCCGTTGCGGAACTCAAAACCTTCTCCGATGATGAATTTGAAAAGTGCATTGCGCTGCCGATTCTGGTACGGTACCGAATCGAAGCGGCTGCGGAGCCGGCTTTGGCTGCGGACGAGGAGTTCATCGTGAACACGCAAGAAATCATGGACATGTATGAACGGCGGGCGGAACTGCGAGGACAACTGCAGGGACAACTGCAAGGACAACTGCAGGGACGACGTGAGGCCATCTTGCGGCAGTTGCGGCGTAAGTTTGGCCCTCTTCCCGAGACCGTCGTTGCGCGTATACAAACCGCAGATACCGAGTGGCTCGAGCAGTTGGAAGACAAGGTGCTTTTTGCCGCGACGCTCGACGAAACGCTCGCGACATAGCTCTTCGGTGAATCGAATCGCGCCCTCGATAAGTTGGTCCAGACGTACCTACGACGCAGGTCGCTGCTTTTTCGTATCCACCGTTTCGGGCATTTTCTCCATGGCCTCTTTGGCCTCGCCGGCGGCGATGGCGTAATGGGAATACCCACCCCCTCCATTTCACGTACGGCATAACCGAGCAAATTGGTTAGGTGCGTCTCGTCAACCGAAAATCTGATATTTGGCGCCAAACTGGTTCCAGGAAAAACGTCTTGCGCGTATCGCGCAATGCGCGTTCACCCGCTCGACGATGACCGCGCCAAACCCTATTCCGCGCGCTCCCACCCCAGGCGCTCCACCACATCGCGATTTCGCCCCATCCACGCTTCGATGCGATCCCGCGTCGTTCGGTACGCCACTTCGAGAATCGCCCGCCTGGCCGCCAAATTCGCCGGATTGTGCAAAAACATCAATACGTCCGTCGGCTCGGGTTCCAGCACGAGCACCATCATTTTCGTCGTGCGGCGAATCTCTTCCACGTGCTGACGCAACCGCACATGCGCGCCAATGCGCGTCGCTTGATTTTGCACCCAAAAAAGCCCCTTGTCGCGAATGCTTTCTCGAATGCCATGACCCGTGGGGACTGCGCGCCGATCCACCGAAACGGGCACCATGGGATTGACCACGATTGCGAAATCCACGCCCATTTCGACGGCGATATCCAAATGCGCCACGTGCCCCAGACCGCCGTCGATGAAATGCCGATGCCCGATACGTACCGGTGAGAAAAACAGCGGCGATGCAAGCGATGCCGCGCAAGCCAACGATACCGGTATATCGTCATGGCCTTCCGCGCCGAACACCACGCAATCGCCCGAATCCACGTCGTGCGTTGCAATGCGTAATGCCCGAGGCATTTCGCGAAATGCATTCGGTACGCCGCGCCGAAAAAAACATTCCGCCAAAAAACGTTCGTATCGGTCCAGCGTAAAAAGTCCCGACGGAAGAGAATCCGCAAATCGATCGATCTGCTCCCACAAATACAAATGCGCCGGCGCCGGTGCCGCCGGATCGGGACGCGCAATCAATCGCTCGGCTGCGTGCCGAAGCGCCAGCCACGTCGTTCCCAAGGCTCGACGCCATTCGTCGATGTCGACATGAAAAATATGGCTTCGTTCGAGCGGGAAAAAGTCCGACGCCGGATCGAGAAGCGCACGGTACAACCG
>CAYSYX010000051.1:0-33508 GCA_964435055.1 uncultured Polyangium sp.
GATTTGACCTTCGGACCACTTGTTCGAGGTCGTATAGGAAAAACCGCCGTGTTCGATACCGACCGAACGCAAATTCGTCGATCCGCCTTGCCACTGTTTGCCGACGTGATGCGCCGTATTGACTTCATCGACGAGCGCCAAGACCTCGTTACCGTCGTCTTTGACAACGTAATGCGCGCTCGTTTTGTTGGGATTGGTCGGATAAGGCGTGGTGAGCCAGCCCCAGCAGCCGGAATAAGCGCCCGAACACGTGTGGATGACGAGGAATTCGACCTTGTTGCCGCTGCGTCCCGTCGTGTAATTGGACGACGGCGCCGGACGCCATTTCGCTCCCGAATAATACGCATTCGGAGGTTCCCCGCCGCCAATCATTTGCGGCGATGGGAATTTGGGCGTGACATCGGGAATCGCGCTGAGAATTTCGCCCAAACCGCTGTCTTCGGGCGCAGCGATACCTTCACGAAGTACGCGATACACCTCTTCGTGAATGAAATGCGACGCCGCATCGAGGTTTGGATTGTTGAAATACGCCGCAACCGCCGGAGCCCACGCCCCCAAATCATTACGATCGACATTGAGCGAGGTCGCGTGACCGTCGATCAAGGCCGCGGCAGCCATGATATTGGCCCGCGGATCGCTTTCGACATCCGCTTCCAATTCGCCGGACAACTGAGCCGCTTGCGCAATGATATCGCCGGACAAAGCCATCACGCCGTACGTCGCGGGCAACCCCTCGATTTCAGCATTTTCTCCCGGCACATGATAAAGACGCGTTTCGGAATATCCGAGCGCCACGAGAATGGGCACCGGTACATTGAATTTTTGCGACGCCGCCTCGAAATGCGCTTGATACGGATGTTCTCGAACACTCGTCGCCTCCGTACCCCAAAACTCATCGGTTGTATCATCAGGCGGCGCAGCGGCATCACCACAACCCACGAGCAGCAAAGATGCCGACATCACGGGCAACATCATCAACAAGCCGAGAGATCGCGTCATAACAAGACCCTTTGTTTTTGAGTTATTGCATCGAACGCCTTCGGAACGAGGAACCGAGGCAAGCGGCTGCATTACGTTTACGGCCATCGCCGACGCATTGCAAGCGCATTCTCGATTTCGTGAAGAATTCGTTCGATGCGTCAATGACGCGGAGCGTGATGGGACGGAAAGTGGATTGCGTGGACACATCGTCGGCGATCGTATTCGCCGACGTCGTCAATTCCCGGCGATTTTGGCCACTTCGCTGTACGTCGCTACAATGGCTTCGTCGATTTTCCCGACTTCCGTGCCGCCGGCTTGCGCCATATCGGGACGTCCACCACCGGATCCACCGACGATTTTCGCCACGGCTTTGATCAAATCACCCGCTTTGACTTTCGCCGTCGCCGCTTTCGATACCATCACACAAAGCTGCGCTTTATCAGCCGCCACGGCCCCGACGAGCACGACGCTGTGGTCACCGAGTTTGTCGCGGAGCTTTTCACCAATCTCGCGCAATACCGCAGCTTGCGTGCCGTCCGGCATACGCCGCGCCAATACGCGAATTCCACCGATTTCTTTCGCCTCGGCCATCATTGCGTCCACGCCGCCACCACCACCGCCGGGTCCACCGCCTTCGACAAGCCGCCGCTCGAGGTCCGCGACCTTCTTTTCCAGCTCTTTTTCGTGCGCCACGATTTTGGAGATCTTATCGGCCAAATCCACGCCCGCCGCTTTCGCCGCCACACGCGCACGCGACATGTCGTCCTCCACGCCCCGCACATACGCGAGCGCATTCAGGCCCGTCGCCGCGAATACGCGCCGCACACCCGCCGCCACGCCGCCTTCGGTCGTAATCTTGAACAAACCGATATCGCCGAGCGCCCGCGCATGCGTGCCGCCGCAAAGCTCGATCGAATCCCTCGTCATCGTGAGCATTCGGACGACGTCGCCGTATTTTTCTTCGAAAATCGCCACAGCGCCGCGTTTTCGCGCTTCGGCAATTTCCAAGACTTCCGTCACGACCGGCGCATTTTCGAGGATCTTCGCATTCACGAGATCCTCGACCTTGTCCATTTCTTCCCGCGTGAGCGGCTTGTTGTGCGCAAAATCGAAGCGCAACATATCCGGCCCCACGCGAGAACCTTTTTGCTGCGCATGTTCACCGAGCACCGTGCGCAAAGCCCAATGCAACAAATGCGTCGCCGAATGATTGCGACGCGTCGCCGAACGCGCCTGGTGATCCACATCCAGTTTTACAGGACCACCCACCTTGATTTCGCCCGCTTCGACGACGCCGATATGCACGTACAAACCCGCCAATGGTTTTTGCACGTCGGTCACGCGAATACGCAGCCCATCGTCGCCGGAAATAATGCCGCTGTCGCCGACTTGACCACCGCTCTCGGCGTAAAATGGCGTCTTCGAGACGATAACCTCGACGCTTTGCCCCGCTCCGGCTTTTTCCACGAGCGATCGTTTTGGTTTGTCTTGGCTCTCCCCGGATTCCAACGCGATGATCGCCACGACTTCGCTCGACCCGCTTTCATGGTCGTACCCGGTGAAGACCACCGGCGCCGACAACTTCGCGCGAGCATCACGATACGCATGATCCACCGCGGCATTGGGGTCGATCGGGCCGTCGGCTTCATCCGCACCGTGAATGATTTTTTCGGCGCCATCGACATCCACGCCATGACCGTTTTCCGCGCAAATGACCTGCGTGAGGTCCAGCGGGAATCCGTAGGTCGTGTACAAGTCCGCCGCCGCCGCGCCCGAAAGAACGTTTTCATTACGCGTCTTCATTTCGTCGAAACGTTCGTCGAGGATCTTCAATCCGCGCTTCAAGGTCGCTCGGAATCGAACCTCTTCGTCCTCCGTCACGCGCAAAATGAGCTCCCGACGCGAACGCAATTCGGGATAAACGTCGCCCATCCGCTCGACGACCAGGTTCGCCACTTCGTGCAAAAATGGTTTTTCGATACCCAATCGATATCCGTGGCGAATGGCGCGACGCATGACCCGGCGCAAGACGTATTCGCGGCGTTGTTTTTCTGGCAAAACACCTTCGGCAATCAGAAATGCCGTCGTGCGCGCGTGATCCGCAATGACGCGCATGGAAACGTCATCCGGCGCGTTGGTCGCCCCATAAGGCTTTTGCGCAATCGCGGCGGCGCATTCCACGAGCGGTCGCAAAAGGTCCGTATCGTAATTGGACGTCACGCCCTGCAATACCGCCGAAATGCGCTCGAGCCCCATCCCCGTATCGATGCTCGGCGCCGGGAGCGACGTGACCGGAGCGTTTTTCTCGGCCCGATCGTATTGCATGAACACGAGGTTCCAGATTTCGGTCCAGCCGGATCCATCGAGGCGCGGTTCTTCGCCAAATCGCGAAACATCCGCCGTTCCACCGTGAAAGTAATGAATCTCCGAACACGGACCACAAGGCCCGGTATCGCCCATGCTCCAGAAATTGTCCGCCATGCCGAGCCGCAAAATGCGGTCATCGCTGAATCCGGTCACTTTTCGCCATAACGCAGCGGCCTCGTCATCCGCGGGAAAACCTTCCGCGCCCTGAAATACGGTCACCACGAGTTTGTCCGTCGGTACGCCGTATTCCTTCGTGAGCAAGTCCCAAGCGGAAACGATCGCTTCTTCCTTGAAGTATGCACCAAAGCTGAAATTGCCGAGCATCTCGAAGAAAGTGTGATGCCGAGCGGTCACGCCGACATTCTCGAGGTCGTTGTGCTTGCCGCTGATTCGAATGCACTTTTGGCTGCTGGCCGCACGTTTGTACGGACGAACGTCCTTGCCGGTGAATACGTCCTTGAATGGAACCATTCCGGCGTTCGTGAACATGAGCGTCGGGTCGTTCTGCGGAACGAGCGAAGCGCTTTGGACGACTTCGTGTCCACGAGCAGCGAAGAAATCGAGGAAGGTGCGGCGAATTTGGTGGCTAGAGGCAGACATACGGGTGCCCCCCTCTAGCATTTTTTCCGGACGAATGCGCGAACAGCCTGATGATTTATTCGCCGCCCGTCACCCGTCCGTTGACCGTCAAAACATCACGCCCAAATACACGCGGAATGCTTGAGCCGTCGCGGTCTCGATCTTCCCGAGGCGCGTTGCCGTGGTGTAACGCGAAAGTTCACCGGGCAAATAATCAAGACCGCCGAGCGGGAAAAACGCGCCGTATTGCACGGCGGTGTAGAACCCGCCCATTTTGTCGATGCCGTCATTCAAACTTCCGTCTTTCGCCTGGAAGTACAACGACACGTCGAGCTCGACGCCCAAATCCCGCTTGTTCCCCGGCGTTTGAATGAACTCGCTGGCACGGCTCCAAATGAGCGCCGCGCTGCCGCCAAGACGTTGGCCATTGGGATCGCGAGCAAAGTCGTATTGGACCTGCGGCCGGAAGTAATACGCGCCCTGCACGCGCGACATGATGTTGCGCCAGAAAATGAGGTCGACGCGATAATCCGGATGAAACCGGAACATCGAATAGGTGCGATCGGCCGTGAGCTGCGGGTCGACACCGTTTTTCGGAGGCGTCAACGCATTCACATCGGGATCCCCCGACGCGTACCCGAATCCGAAATCGAGACGGAGTTTGTCCTCCATCGTGCGGTACTCGCCTTGCGCCGTCACGCCAAAACTCTGGATGGTGTAGCCGACATCCTTCGAATCGAGCGGGTTGATGTCCACGACGGGCGGCTGTCCCGTCAGGTTGCCTCCGGGACGCCCGGCCGTGCCGAGGTTCTCGACGGTGCCGTAGATCATCGCCGCTTCCGCTTCGAAGCGGAATTTTCGATAGAGGAGCTGGAGCCAAAGGTCGGGCATGAAAAACTCGGCCCCGCGACGTGTGTAGCCGAGACGAACGTTTGTCGGGGACTGACCCAGCGACGCCGCGTTGCTCGAAGACGTGTCGTCGTTGGCGAGCTGCTGACTGCGGTAGGCGAAATAAAGACCGCCGTTGATGACGGGCAAACCCTTGGCCAGGTCGAGCAATTGCAGCTCGGGATCGCGCTTGCGAGCGATCATCGCGACGTACTGATCGACGTCGTCGAGATCCGCCAAGTTGTAGGGCTGGCCTTGTTGTTCGTTGAACCGAGCGCTCGTGGCACCCACGTCCACGTGATCCCAAGCGCCCGTGAAGTACAGGTCGTACTTCTTGATGCCGGTCGTGAACATGATGCGGTCGACCGTCGACTGCCAATCCGAGTCGTACCCGTCGCCCGAGTTGTAGACCATGCCGAGGCCCCAATGATTCGGCATGCGGCCGAAGCGCAACAGGCCCACGGGCGTCGTGTATTCGGCCCAAGCGCGCTTGGCGATGATCGAGTCGGTCAAACTATTTTGACCTGCAACGGGTGCCCACGTGGTCGTCGAAAACGCTCCGAGCGGCGCATAACCGCCACGCGCCGCGACGGTGTATCCGCTGCCGGCACTCGGCACGTTCATGTAGCCGTCGGGCGTCGAACCGAGCACCAGGTTGTCGAGAATGTCGAATTGCGAGTGGATGCGCAGGTTGTCGGAGATGTGAATTTCCGGATTCAAACGAAAGCGCATGTTCGCGCCGAGCTGCGTGTTGTTCTCGCAAGCATCGAGCGGCGTGGCGGTCGGATCGTCCCCACAGAGCTTGACGATCTGCTGTTCGCCTTCGGTCGGGATGTAATTGTTGTCGGCGGGTTGAGGCCAAAGCGACGTTGAAATCGGGTCGCGTCGTCCCAGGGCAAACTGGTGGAACAATTCGGTGCGCACGCGAAATACGCCGTGCAGTTCGAGGCTCGGGCGAGCTTGCGACCACCAATCTTCGGCAAACACTTCGCTCGGACGAACCCCGACGTTGTTGGCGGGTGCGGGACGTTCGGCACCTTGTCGGACCAGGATGCGTTTGTCGCGGTCGGGGTCTGGAGACGCGGTGGTTTTTGGAGTCACCGGTTTCGAAGGCAGCAGTTGTTCGTCGTCGGCGGGCGTCGAGTTTGGCGTGGTGTTACCCGCGGGTTTCGCGTCCGCGGGCTTTGGATCCGCGGGTTTTGCATCGGCCGGCTTGGCATCTGTCGGCGATGCGGCGGGTTGTGCCGGAGGGTTTGCCGGCGTCGGCTGCGCGACGGCCGACATCGAGAACAACGCACTGGATAAGGCCGCAGCGAGAGCGGGAATCGATGTGCGTGAAAAACCTTTAGACGACGACGAAGTTCGCATCGGTGCTGGTGCATGCCACACGCAGGGCGTCCCCGCCGTTGGAAACTGCTCTGTGCGTGCAGGATTTTTGTGGGTTGGTCCGATTCGTCCGGCCACACGGGGCTCGGTCGAGCCAAACGTGTGCGAACGCGGTGTCTCATGCCCGGCCGATGTGGTCAACGTCGATCCGCGCCGAACCTCATCCAATTCGTCGCGAACGGGTGACGCAAAACGCCTTTGAGCGCGTCGCTTGCCAGACATACCGGGCGAATGTCAACGGCGGTCATGATCCCGAAGAGCACGATCTCGAACGTTTGCGTTGAATCCCCAACGTCCGTGCAAGTTGCCGCAACGGCACATCGAACCTTCCGCGAGCTTCTCGTGCAAGACCCCGGATCGTTGTTGCAGTGCCCAAAGCACTCTTCTATTCCTGCAATTCTCGTAGAACGCCGTTCCCAACGGGTGGGTTCCGTCCATTCCGGGTGAAGAGGATCGATGAGAACGCGACTATCATCCAGGTTGCTGCCCTTCGTAGGACTTTGCGGGGCTTTGCTCGCGTCCACGACGACAGCGGAAGCTCAACAGTCCACGAATTCCGCGAAAGAAGGGGAATTTTCCGTCCAGCGATTCGACGCTGCGCCGGGCTCCAAGAACTACTTCACGGTCGAAGGCGCGCGGATGGACTCCGTCATGGGTGTCACCGCCGGCGTCTTGTTCAACTACGCGAACAAGCCGTTCATCGTGAAGAGCTGTCGGGCCCAGGCAAACTGCAGTGAACCGAACGCGACGAACACCGAAGACGTGAATGTCATCAGCGACATGTTCACCGTCGACGTGCTCGCATCGTTCATTCCCGTATCGTTTGTCCAAATCGGTCTGCGCGTTCCCGTCGTTTACGTGAGCGGCCAAGGCATCAACCTCGATACGGGCGGCGCCGCCGACGAACCGCTCAAAGCATTCGGTGTGGGTGATGCCACGCTCGAAGGCAAATTCCGCTTCTTCGGAGATCCCGCAAAAAGCGCGTTTGTCTTGGGTGGCGCCATCGATGTCTCGGCACCTCTCGGGACGCTCACCGCCAAAGACAGCTACATCGGCAACGGCATCGACACGGGTTTGCCCATCAGCGCCGGTGGTCGCCTCATCTTCGACGGCAGCTTCAACAAACTCTCGTTCGGCCTGAACCTCCGCGGCCGATACCGCGCTCCGGCGCGCCTCGGAACCACCACGCTCGGTCCGGTCGAATTCAGCTACGGCGCCGCGATCGGTTACCAAGCCAGCCCGATCTTCAAGGTGTTCGCCGAAGGGTTTGGCGGGACGAAGTTCAGCACGCTCAACGGGACAAACTCGCTCGAAGTCGACGGCGGCGCTCAAATCACCCCCTTGAGCCTCCCGCTCGCCTTCACCAGCGGCGGCGGCGGCGGCGTCATCCAAGGCGTCGGCGTCCCCCTGTTCCGCGCGATCGCCGGCATCTCGTTCGTGAACGAAGTGGGCGATGAAGACCACGACGGCATCAACGACAAGAAAGATCAATGTCCGACGATCCCCGAGGACAAAGACGAATTCGAAGACGACGACGGCTGCCTCGACGACGACAACGATCAAGACAGCGTCCTCGACGCGAAAGACAAGTGCCCGGACAAGAAGGAAGTCATCAACGGCGTCAGCGACGATGACGGTTGTCCGGATGAACTCGCGGATCGTGACAAGGACGGCATCGGCGACGCCGAAGACAAGTGCCCCGACGAATACGGCAAACTCCGCAACAAGGAGTATTACGGCTGCGCGGATACCGACGAAGACGGCATCGCCGACAAGCTCGATCAGTGCAAGACCGAAGCGGAGGACACCGACGGCTTCAAAGACACCGACGGCTGCCCCGAACCGGACAACGACAACGATAAGATCCTCGACGAGTCCGACGAATGTCCGGACGTACCCGAGATCGTCAACGGCGTGAAAGACACCGACGGTTGTCCGGACGAAGCCGTCGACACCGACAAGGACGGCATTCCGGACCATGTCGACAAGTGCCCGGCCAAACCCGAGACGCTCAACGGCGTCGAGGACGAAGACGGTTGTCCGGACAAGGGCGTGAGCCTCGTCGAAGTCACCGACAACGACATCAAGATCCTCCAGCGCGTCGAGTTCGCCACCGGCAGCGACAAGATCCAAGGAGCCGCGAGCTTCTCGGTTCTCAACGCCGTCGCCAGCGTTCTCAACATCCACAAGGAGATCTTCCTCATCGAAGTCGCCGGACACACCGACAACGTCGGTCCCGCCGATCAAAACCGAGCCTTGTCGCAGAAGCGCGCCGACGCCGTCATGAAGTACTTGGTCGACAAAGGCGTCGACAAGACTCGTATGACCGCCAAGGGTTATGGTCCGGACAAACCCATCGCGGACAACAAGGATTCCAAGGGCAAGCAGAAGAACCGTCGCGTCGAGTTCAACATCTTGAAGTCCATCAAGAAGCAAGGACAAGACGTGCAAACCGCTCCGCCCTGATCCGTCGCTCCGTAGCGGCACCATCCATCTCCCCACCTCCTCGCATCCATTCCTCCACGACAAAGACCATCCAGGCGCCCGATGACGGCGCCTTGGGGCGTCTTCCATTTCCACCTCGAAACCCGTCGAAACAACTCACCCACCACACTCGCGGAACCAAAGACATCGCCCGTTGTCGTGGGTAGTCTCGAAACTGGGGTTTGGGGCGAAGAGCGCCGAAGGCGACTCGAAGCACCAAATGTTCAATCAGGGAGGGCGTTCGGCTCTCTCTGCCATCTCGGTGCGGAGGCAAGCCGCATGTCGTTACGAAGAAACCATTCCCGCTACGCGCTCGTCGCCATCGCCTTTCTCGCGTTCGTTTGTCCGACCATCCTTCCAGGATGTCGCGAACCCGAACGCCCGATTCTGCCGCGTTCCCAAACTTGGGCGGAATTACGCACCGTTCGGCGGGACGTCGTCGTCGCGCCTCCCAACGAACCCGAGCGCGCACCTTATCCGCGTGAACGACTCGTCGACGGAGAAGTTGTTCATGTCAAACCCGACGGCTTGGCGTGGCTGCGCCGCGATGGAGGCGCAACGCTCCTCGTCCGTGGCCCGGCCAAACTCGTCGTGCGCGCGGAGGTCATCGAGATCCAAGAAGGACGCGTGTTCGTCGACACGCCCGCATCTCTGACGACCGAACTGTCCACACCGACAGGCCCACTGCACCTGGCCCACGTGCGCGCAAGCATCGATGTTTCCAAGGCGGGAGCGACCGACGTGTACGTGCTCGCCGGTGAAGTCCGCACCGACGGTGACGGTCGAGCAACCGCCGGCGAACGCATGGAGATCGAGAGCAAGAACGGAAGTCCTTCCGTCAAAACTTCGCCGGTCTTGGCTTGGGAAGATTGGACCGGAGGTCTTGGAACAACCGATCGCGTCGCCGAACCGGCGCCGTTCGGCGTGGGCACGGTCGGTGCGCGAGCGCCGGGAAATCAAGGCGCGCCACGCTTTCCGCTCACGATCCAAAAGCTCGATGTGCACGTGACGATCCAAGACGACTTCGCGCTGACGGAAGTCGACGAGGTGTTTTTCAATCCAAGCTCCACGACGGTGGAAGGCATTTATCGTTTCCGAACCCCGCAAGGCGCGAGCTTGCACAAGTTCGGTGTGGATCGCGAAGGCGTGATCTTCTGGGGGTACGTCAAAGAAAAACAGGCCGCCGCTGCGCAGTACCAATCCAACGTGTACCAAGGCAGCAAGGAAGATCCGGCGCTGCTCGAATGGGATGCTCCGGGGACGTACAAAGCGCGCCTGTATCCGATTTTGCCAGGACAATCTCGACGCGTCGTCGTGCGTTACGCCGAATGGCTCGGACGAACCGGCGTAAAAGGCGAACGTCGTCTCTACACGTATCCGATGGCTGCCGAAGGTGCCGAAGGATCGCTTCCGCACATCGAAGAGTTCACCGCGTCGGTCGACTTCATGCGCGCAGGCGCTCGTGAAGTGCGCGTGGGCATGAGCGGCGTGCGCGAACAAAATTCCGTGACGATTCGAGCGCAAGACTTCGTGCCGCGTGCCGATCTGGCGGTGGAGCTTTTCGACGATGGGTTGCTCGCTCCCCGTGGCTACACGGCGAAACATTCGATGGACCTCGAAACGGTTCAGCGATCGGAAGCCGCTCGTCGCGCCAAAACCGAAGCGGACTACATCGTCGTTCCGGTTCGCGCCGCCGATGCGCCGCTGGCCAAAGGAGGTCTCGATCTGGCGATCGTGATCGACACGTCCGCCGCGACGGACGCTCCTTCGTTGGCGATTGCGCGTGCGGCAACCGCCGCGTTGTTGGCGCATTTGGGCAAGGACGATCGTGTGGCCGTGTGGGCGGGTGATACGGGTTTGACGCCGATCGTGCCCGGTCGAGATCAGCTCGAAGCGATCGATGAAGCGGGTCGTCGGGACGTACTCGCGCGTTTGTCTCGGGTGGAACGTGGCGGTGCGACGGACCTCGGCAGCGTGCTCAGTCTGGCCGCGGCGAAGTTGGATCCAGCGCGTCGCGGGGCCGTCGTGTACATCGGCGATGGAACGCCGACCGTCGGCGAACTGGGTCTGCAAGATCTTCGCGACAAACTCGCCAAGTTGCCTCGTCCGGTGCGCATGTTCGGCATCGGCGTGGGAGATGAAGCGAACGTCGCGTTGCTCGAAGGTTTGGCGCGGGGAGGTTTTGCCGAGCGTGTCTCCGACGCGAATGCGGCCGGACGAACTGCGTTGCGTCTGCTCGAACATGCCGAACGTCCGGCATGGCTTGGCGCGCAGGTGGATCTCGGTCCGACGGTGGAGCGCATTTTTCCGCGAGATCTGGGAGCGTTCGTCGCCGATGAGAGCATCACGGTGATCGGTCGCCTGACCCAAGGCGGAGCGCCGACGACGATGTCGATGTCGGGTCCCGCGGGTACCACAAAGACAAACTTGAAGGTTTTGCCGATCGATGACGATGGGGATCTGCGTCGACGCTGGGCCGAAGGGCGTCTTTTGCAGATGATGACGGAAGCGACGGGACGCGCGGCGATGGTGGATCTTGGATCCCGTCACGCGATCATCACGCCGGTCACATCGCTCTACGTTCCAACGAAGAACGAGATGACGTCGGAAGAACGCGCGGACTTGGAACGCAAGAAAGGCCAAGCGCAGAGCCTCGTCGAAACGAAACGACGTCGCTCGATCGGCTGGACGCCGCTCATCAAGACGGACGCGGACGAAGCGGAGGAGGAAGAAAAACCCACCGAGCAAGTCGCCGAGGCGAGCGCCGACAACAAAGAGGGCGGCACGGGAACTCGAGCCAAAGGTGAAGAAGGCTCGATGGGCAATCCGAACTATCGCTCGAACAATCGTTTCGGCGTGCAAGGTCCGAGCGACGGCGACACGCACATCTCGCGTCAGCAAGCGCTTCGTGATGCCGCGGAGTTCGGGATGATTGGACTGATGAACGCCGGCGCCGGCGGAGATCCGAATGCTCCGACAGCGCCCTGGGGTCGTGATGATTCCCTTGCTGCAGATCCGATGAGCGCCCGCGGCAACATGTGGGGCGATGGAATCGGTGATTCGTTCGGCGGCGGCGGACTTGGTTTGTCCGGTATCGGTGAAGGTGGTGGAGGCCGAAGCGAAGGCGGAGAAGGCATCGGCCTGGGTTCCATTGGGACAATCGGCCATGGTGCGGGAACGGGAACGGGCCAAGGGTTTGGCTCGGGACATGGACGCCTCGGTGGATCGCATCGTGAGCGACCCGAAGAATCCGCGAACGCCGTTGCGGCGGCGCCGGCTCCAAAAGCCGCTCCGATGCCGGCAGCAACGGCGACGGCAGCTGCGACGTCGACGCCGATGACTCCACCTGCGCAAGAGCTCGCGCAAGGTCCAACGCCGGCACGAGCGATGGAGCAACTGAAAGCTCCGCTTGGCGGAGCAACGACGGGCTCGACGACAACCGTCGACATTCCGGACATGTCCAAGCAAACGGGCGAGATCGCGGCGAACGAAAACAAGGCCAAGAAAAACACCGCCGACGGTCGTTTTTCAGGAACAACCATCACGATTCGCATCGGCGACGTCGATCACAAGCCTTCACCGTGCAGCGGTGCCGCCCTGGTTCCTTTCGAAGAACGCATCGGTTTGTGGCGGGAACGATTCGGTCGCGTAACGGGCAATCCGAACGCCGTTGCGGGGATCTATCGGAGCGCACTCGCCTCATGCGAAGCACCGACGTGGCGTGAACGTTCCAAGCTCGTTTCCTTGATGCTGGATGCGATGCCCACCGTGTCCGCGAAGGTGAGTTTGTGGCGCGTGATGTTCACGGATCTGGGCGTGGCCGACGCGCTGTACCGAGGCATGCTCGCGCGTGTTCGCACGGCGACGGAAGTTCGTGAGCTGCATGCGGCCCTTGGTCTTCAAACGATCGACCCGGGTGTCCTGGAAAAACTTCTCAAAGAAGCCAAGACGCCGGCGGATCGGGTGAAGAAGTTGCGTGAGCTGGTGGCTCGCTGGCCGAGTGATTTCGCGTTGGCGTTGCGTTTGCTCGATGAACTCGAAGACGCCGAAGACTTCGCGGGAGCACGTGAGCTTGGACGAACGTTACGCGCACGCCCGGATGTGGATGCGCACGTGCGTACGGCCGTGGGCGAGCTGCACCTGCGTATCGCCGAACGCGAGAAAGACGCGGTGCAGAAGGCGTATCACCAGGCGGAAGCGCAGAGGGCTTTCGGTGAGATCGTCGAGTTTGCCCCGGATGATCCGGTGGCTCGACGAAGGCTGGGAGATCTTTTGAGGACCCACGGGTTTTACGCGGAAGCGGCTCGTCAGTACCAGACGCTCGCCAAGCTGGCGCCGGATGACACGACGGTGGCGCTGCTGCTTGCAGCATCGGCGGAAGGCTTGGGCAAACTGGAAGAAGCGATCAAGTGGACGGAGAAAGGCGGCGCAGCGGGGGCACCGGACGTTTCACAAGGTCCGGCCGTTACGGCTCGCGCGTTTGCCGCGACGTACCTGGCGTGGGGACGACTCGAAGCGAAGAAAGCCGGCAAGAAGGAAGAAGAACAAACGCTCCGAGCTCGCTTGCTGCGCGTGATTTCGACCGAACGAGCGTCGAACAAAGCTCCGACGGCGGTACGCGTTTCGCTCACGTGGTCGCATCCCGAGTTCCACCCGGCGCTTTGGACAAACGCGCTGGGTACGGAGATGCCGGCGCCCGAAGGCGATGTGACGCTGGGCATCGCGCAGGCGCTCATGCCGCTGCGTCCCGACGCGAAACTCTGGGTGCGACTCGAACCGGAAGACGTGGCCCATGCGGCGCGTCTCGGTGCGGAGGCAACGTTGACCGTCGTCTTCGACGAAGGTGAAGAGAAGGAAACGATCGTGAAAGTGCCCGTCCGCTTCACGCGTGATGGAAAGCCGGCCCGTGTGTTTGCTCTTTCGCAAGGTGAAGTTCGGGAGGTCGAGCTGTGAGCGACGAACGCAAAGAAACACCGGAATCGGCCACGGCGGCACCAACCTCCATGTCCCCGGCAACGGTTCGTAGTGACGAAGCTCCCGATACGGAGCCTCTTGCCGCACCGATCGAAGAAATGGTTGGAGCAGCAAAGAAACCGGGCAACGAACCGACGACAAACGCGCCCGGCGTGGAAGACGATGACGACGACGACGATGACATCGTCGCCGCGCCTCCTCCTCCACCGACGGCGCCGAAAGCCGCGGAGCGAAAGCTGATCGTCGTTACGCGCACGGACAAACTCGACACCGCCGAATGGTTGCCACTGAGCGATCCTCGAGCTGTCGCGCAGTATCACCGATCGAACCGAAGCGAGGCGCTGCCGCCGGATGGGCTGAACATTCCGCCGGCTTTGTTCGCCGTCGTGGGTTCGTTGATCGTCATCGTCGCGACGGTGTTGATGCTTCGCAACCGAGAAGAACGCGCACCGACGCAACCGCTCATCGCGACGTTCGCGGATGTGCAAGCCGTGCATTCGTCTGTCCAAACCTCGGGAACACCCGTGCACAAGACGCGGCGTTTGTCCGTCGGCGATGTGGTCACGACCGATAACGACGGGCGCGCCAGATTGCGATTGGACGACGGAACGTCGCTCGTGATCGATCGCGAGACGAGCCTGAAGCTCACGGAGAAAGGTTTGGAGCTCGCATACGGGCGCATCTTCGTGCAAGGCGCGCTTGGAGCTCGCACCGAGGTGAACGTGGGCGGGGCGATCGCGATCGTCAGCGGCGCGAACACGGGCATCGAACGCCCCAAAGCGAAGTTGTCGACGGCGAAGCTTTATGCGGCCACCGAAGAGATCACGGTACGAGCCAACGGCGCGGAGAAGACGGTTCATACAGGTGAAACCGCGTCCGTGGATGGTCAGGCGGTCACCGTTGCTCCGGAACGTGGTTACGACGATTGGACCGGCGGAATGGCGTCGCCGTGGGGCGCGACGGGTGCGCCTCGTCGAGCCGTCGGTGAGTTGTGGGGTCGTCCGGAAAAACCAGGCGAAGCAGGCTCGCCACTGACGATTCGGGCTCACGATGTCGACGCGATCGTGGCGCGTGAAATCGCGGAGACGGAAGTTCGCACGACGTTCTTCAACGCGGGCTCCGATACCGTCACGGGCGATTATCGTTTGGCGATTCCGCCGGGTGCGATCGTTTCTCGTTTCGCATCGGTGCGTGGTGGATCGACTCACGAAGGTCACATCGCGCTGGCGACACGCGGACGAGGTGATGGGTCGGGACAAACCCAAGAGTTGCTCGAGTGGGCCGGTGAAGGTTGGGTGCGCGCACGCATTCCCGGCATCGCGCCCGGGGCATCCGTGGACGTGATTCTGCGCTACGTCGAATGGCTCTCGCCGCGTCCGAAAGCCGATGGAACGTTGGTCGTGCAGTATCGATACCCCATGGTGTCGGACTCGACGCCGCCGCTCATCGGCGAGTTCTCCGCGCGTGTGGATGCAACGGCCTCGGGTCCGCGCTCGATCGGCGCGGGTCTTGGTGCACGCGTGACGGGAAGCATGGTGGAAGTGCGCCGGCCGGATTATCGACCGACCGCGGATCTCGTGGTCGATGTGGAAGTCGATAAATCGCCGCAGCCCGCGCGACTGTTTGTCGCGCCGCCCTTCGCGGGAGACACTGAAGATCCGGCATCGACGATCCTCGTGCGCACGGAAGTTCCGCAAGTCGCACAAACCGACGGCGTGACGTTGGCGCTCGTGCTCGACACGTCATCGAGCGTGGAGCCGGCGCTGTTTGACGCGGAACGAGCGCTCGTCGATGCGGTGCTGCTCGGCCTTGGCGCGCGGGATCGCGCGGTCGTGCTCGCGGCGGACCAAACGGTTCGTCTTGTCGGACCGGCGATGGGTCCGGTCGATGATGCACGACGCAAAGCGACGAGCGCGGCGTTGTCGAAATTGTCTCCGGGCGGCGCGACGGATCTCGGTCGAGCGCTCGAAGGCGGAGCCGATGCGATTCCTGCGGACGCTCCGGCGGGCATGGTGATTTACGTCGGCGATGGTTGGCCGACCGTTGGAGATCCAACGGTCGATCTGATCCATGCTCGTTTGGCGCGACGAAAGGGCGGTGTTCCGCGACTCGGCGCCGTGGGCGTTGGTCCGCTCGTGAATCGATTTGCGCTTGCGGGTTTGGTGCGCGGATCCGGGCCTTTGCTCGAAATTGCCGATACATCGGATGCAAGTCGCGCGGCGACGGAGCTGATTGCGCAAGCGTTGCAACCGGCCCTGGCGAACGTGGAGATCAAGTTCGGCCCGGAGGTCGAACGGATTTATCCGCGAGCAGCTCGCGCTGTTGCGTCAGGTGAAACCGTCTACGCCGTAGGTCGCATCAAGGGCGAGCCACCGCGTGAAATCACGCTTCATTACCGCGATGCCAAAGGTGAACACGACGAACGCCGTTTGGTGGTCGTCGAGCGCGCTCGTAATGAAGCGGATGTGGCGCGACGTTGGGCTGCGGCACGTGTCGAACACATTGCGCTGGAAGGTAAAGGGCGTGAAGCGGCGACGGACGTGGCGCTTCGCGCGGGACTGTTGACGCCGTGGACGGGGTTTGTCGGAAGCAACGTCGGGGTTTACACGCCGACGCTTTTGCAGACGCGCATTCTCGATTTGTCGGCGGGACCGGAATCAGGTTTTTCCGCGGCATTCGCGACGCCTCGAGCTTCCGCCGGAACGCTCACGAACGTCCCGCAAGAAACCGAAGCGGGCGACGCTCCGGATGACGAAAAAGCCTTCAAATCCGCCGTTGCGGATGCAGCCGCGCGGGCCCTGGATGACGCAAGGCCGGCCGTTCGTGCGTGTCGTGATTCTCGTGCCGCGCTTCGTCCCGAGCTTTCGGGAAAACTGGATGTGCGATTCAAGATCGATGGAGAAGGAAAAACTGACGGCGTAAAGGTGCAAGGCATTGCGGGAGCCGACGATGCCGCGCTTGCTCGATGTGTCGAAGTGGTCGTTCGCGGAATGGTTTTTCCCGCCAGCGGCTTGAATGTGACGATCGACGTTTCGCGTATTCTCGATTTGCCTCCGCCTTTGCCGACCCTTCGCGGACGCAAATGTTCACCGACGTCGTTTTTGCCCTTGCCGCTTCGACGCGGGGTTTGGCGCGAACGACTCGATCGGGATACGGCGGACAAGGTGTACGTCGAGGCAAAACAATCCTGTGAATTGCCGACGTGGACGGACCGACGTGCGTTGCTCGAATTGGTTTTACTCCACGAAACAACGGGGTTGGCGCGGGTCGCCGTGGCCACGAAACTCGAGATTGCCGGAGAAGCCGATGCTGCTGCGTTGCTTCGCCGGGAAGCGATTCGTCGCGCGCAAAGCCCGGAAGAACTGCTGGCCATCAAATTCGCCTTATTGGGCGAAGAAAAGTACCCGGTTGGAACCTTCCGCAAGCAATATCGAGCCGCCACGGACGACAAAGGGCGCCTTGCGGTGGTGCGTCGATTCTTGGGTATTGCGCCGCATGATGCCCGATTGCGACGACGTCTTTTCGCGCTGCTCGAAAACCTCGATATGAAGACGGAATTGGCGGACGAGATTCGTCGCGTGCGTTTGGATCCCTTTGCCGATGCGGGGCTTTTGGCGGATGCGGCTTCGGCGTTATTACGTATTGGCGACGAAGCCGAAGCGCGACGAACCTTTGGCGAATTGGGCGAGCGGGCGCCGCGGGATCCGTGGGCTCGAGCATTCCTGGGCGATCGTTTGCGAAATGAAGGGTTTTACGAGGACGCGTCGCTGGCGTATGCGGTGCTCGAAGAACTCATGCCGGACGAACCTGCGGCGAGCATTCGCTTGGCGTTGGCCCATGCAGGCGCCGGAAGGCTCGATATTGCGCATCGTATGCTCGGGCGCGTGGCGCAAACGGGTGGACGTGCGGGCGACGCGAAGCTCGGTGAATTGGCCGGACGTCTGGCGCATGTTTTATTGGCGGAAGGTCGCAATCGTGAGGGATTGGATGCCACGACGCTCGATCGCTTGACCCGCGCGGCGCTCGAACTCCCCTACCCTGCGGAAACCGTGGTGATTCTGGTGCGTTCGCCCGCGGGAACGTTCCCCATTGATGTGAAATTGTTGCGCGATGAAGACGAAGCAGAGCCTGATGTGACCGCTGCGGGGCTTGGAGCGTATTCGCTGCATTTCGGTGCGAGCGAAAAGTCGAACATCAAGCTGCGTTTGTCTCGGCCGGAGGATCTGCCGCCGGCTCGTTCGACGAGCGTGAAACTGTCGGTGCTCGTGCCGGAAGCCAACGGCAAAGTTCCGCGACTGATTACGAGTGATGTGGATGTGCCGTCGACGGGCAAACCGGTGACGTTGCGTTGGAATGGGAGCGCATTCGTAGCGCAGTAAAAAAACAGAATTGATCGGGTAACAGCCGATGGGCAAGGTGGCCGCGCCGAACGATGGCGTCGGCCACCTTGTTTTTTGGGTCAGGAAATGTGCTCGAGCAGCTTGGCCATGAAGTCCTTGGGCGCTTCGATCTGCGGCGAATGGCCCACGTCTTTCAACACTTCTTCGTGATAGGTGCCGCCGTTTTTGCGGTAATGGTCGAGCACGTGGCGCACTTGGGCAATCATCTGTTGCGGCGGATAAACTTCGGCGCCAGGCCAACCGGGCACCGCGCCCAGCTGTCCCAAGAAGCCAAAGTCGAAGAGCGACGTGTCGCTCACGATTTGATCGCTATCGCCGCGAATCCACAAGACGGGCGGCTGCGGATTGATCGCGGCGAAAGCCTCGAGATTGCAATATGCGGGCGAAATCGCGTTGTTCATGCCGTATTTGCCGGGTCCGAGCGTCGGCCAATTCGTCGAGGGCGTGAAGTCGCCGGGGTAAAACCCTTCGCCGGTCTTGGTCGAAAGGATTTCCTCGACAAACACGTCTTCACGCGCGCGTTCCGCGCGGAACGGTGGCTTGAAGTAGAATTGATTCATCACGC
Organism: uncultured Polyangium sp.; assembly: GCA_964435055.1. Classification (GTDB taxonomy): domain Bacteria; phylum Myxococcota_A; class Polyangia; order Polyangiales; family Polyangiaceae; genus Polyangium. The sequence continues at coordinate 18,625 of CAYSYX010000051.1, forward strand.
TGCGCGGGGAAAACGGGCTCTCTTCGGACGTGTCACGTTCCCCGATGCGTTTGACGAATTCAGGATGGGCGGTTCCCCCGCCCGAACCGGCGAAATCAGGCCACGTCGGTGCGCCGTCGGCACCTTTGGTCCCTCCGAAACCAAACGGTGAGCCGGGAGCGACGAACGTGAGCGACGCAACGCGATCGGCGTGATCGATAGCATATTGCATCAAAACGTCTGCGCCGACGGACCAACCGACGAGGTGCACCTTGCCCGACAAACCTTCTGTTTCCGAAAGGAGAGCGTGGATATCGTCGGAAAAATCACGCAATCCGCGGGTGGCATCGATTGCTTTGGATTCGGTGCGGCCATATCCGCGCATATCGGGCGCAATGGCGTAAAACCCTTCGGGGAGCGCGAGCATCGTTTCCTCCCAGAACCGGGATGCCGACGCATTGCCGTGAAGGAACAAGACGGGCGTGCCGCCGGGTTTTCCGCTGGTCAAAGCGTGAATACGAAGGCGCGAGGTCGAGAATTCGGAGGAAGTGATGCCGGGAAGAAGTTGATAATGGCTCATGATCGTCCGTCGTTTGCAGGTGTGGCGGTGATATGGGGTTTGGTCGCAATGCCGGGACAAAGCATCGAGCAACATGATGACTTTGCTCCAAACATTTTGCAGCGCAACGACATTGCGGCGTCCCATATCGCACGGCTCGGACCTTACCGCAAGAGGATTCTTGCGGCGCAGAACCGAATACGCACGTCCCGCCGAAAGCGGTCGATTCGTTTTGATATTTGTCTACCACACCCACGGAATGAGTGCTTTTCGTTCCTTGGGATAATCGGGAAATCGCTCTTTGTACCAACGGTGCGTCGTATATGCCCGCGGAATCAAATTCGCCGCGCTGATGGCCAAAATGAATACGCCGGACATGGACCATGTGGCCAAAGCAAACCCGGTCCAAGCGCATAGTTCGGCGAAATAGCTGGGCGAGCTCACCCAACGAAACAAACCGCCCCGGGGCAGACGATATTCTTTTATGCCTTGCCGCACTTCCTCTTTCGTGCGCAAATTGCGAAGAATGGCATCGGAGTGGATATTCAAGGCCATGGATATGACGTACAATGGCGCGCCGACGAGAAATCGAGGGTCCGTGAGCCACGCCGTCGTGTACGTGCCAAACTCGGAAAAATACCGGGCATTGAGGTATCCGTGCAAGCTCGTGACCACCCAACCGATCACGATGACAAATAAGCTGAATGAGCCGCGTTGGCCCTTGGGAACGCGAATCGATAAAGGAAAAACGAATCCGCGGTTGAGATAATGAAACGCCCAAACACCCGCAAAAATGAGCGGTACGGTATCGAATGCGTTTTTGCCTCGCGGATAGAAATACCAAAAACTCAACGTCGCCGGCAGCTCCATCAGCAGCCAACCGAGGCGCGGATCGAGGCGGAGTCCGAATTTCTCCGACGAAAATCGTCCGTACGACGAAGGCACGAAAGGAGCGGCAAACGCAGTGATCGCGGCAAGACCAAGAGCGATCGTCAAACAGTTATCGTAGGTGATATCACCGGTGTAATGCATCATCGAAGGCGAGGTACAATGCCTCGACCGGCATTGCGAAGGCAATGGATAAATTCAAACGATGGGTGTCGTCCGTATTCGCCGATCGACCGATACGTTACCGTCCCTGACGATCGAAGCGTGGTTCATTGTTGGGGTATCGGTACGTGCACAGGGCGAAAAATGACGCATGACAACGGCGCGATCTTCGTTTAGCCTCGGACGTCGAGTCGTCAAACGTAGCGGTTTCGCATGCTTTCTCCCGTGAAGCCCGGGGACATTCTCCTCGGCAAATATCGTATCGAAAAGGTCCTCGGGCGAGGCGGCATGGGCATTGTCGTTGCGGCGCATCACGTCGAGCTCGGGCAACATTATGCCATCAAGTTTTTATTGCCGACGGGGCTCGAGCATCAAGAAGCGGTCGCGCGATTTCTTCGAGAAGCGCGAACTTCGGCGGTGCTGAAAAGTGAGCATGTGGCGCGCGTGCACGATGTCGGTCACGCTGAAAATGGTGCGCCGTACATGGTTATGGAGTACCTGGAAGGCCGGGATCTGAAGGCGATTCTTCGAGCCGAGGGGCCATTGCGCGCCGACCTTGCGCTCACGTACGTGCTGCAAGCTTGCGATGCGGTGGCCGAGGCACATGCCATGGGCATTGTCCATCGGGATTTGAAACCGGCCAATTTATTTTTGGCGCAACGCCGAAACGGGACCCCTTGCATCAAGGTGCTCGACTTTGGGATTTCTAAAATTCTCGGCACCGACGACACCAGTCTTACGGCCACCAATGCCACGCTGGGCTCGGTCCGCTACATGTCGCCCGAGCAAATCTCGAATTCCAAAACCGTCGATACGCGCACGGATATCTGGGCGTTGGGAGCGACGTTATTCGAGTTGTTGACCAATCGTTCGCCTTTTCGAGGTGAATCGTCGCTCGAAATCGTTTCGCGCATTTTGCAGGAGGAGCCGATGTCCGTACGCGAGCTGCGCCCGGATATACCCGAATTCGTCGAATTCGTCATTGCCCGCTGTTTACGCAAACGCCGCGAAGATCGATTTCAAACCGTCGACGAATTGATCCCTTTGTTGCAACAAGCCATTGCCGCCGTGCATACGTTCAACCCGAACACAGCCCCGAGAATGGCGCCGATGCCGTCGATGCCCGAGCAACAAGCCGTGACAAACCCAGCGGCGGAGGACGGAGCCACCACGGTCACCTTCGGCAATACGAATCGTGGTGCTCAACAACCCCACAAAAACCCGCTTTTACCGGCGATCGCCGCAGGTATCACCGTGCTCGTCATGGGCGGCGGAGCGTGGGCGATACGTGCATACATGCATTCCAAGTCGGCGGTCTCCGCCGCGGCGACATCGAGCGCAACCACCGACACCTCGACGTCCGCAATGCCGATGGTCGTTACGGCGGCGACCCCATCCCCCACGCCCTTGACCGCGGACGCCGGACCCGACATTACCGGGACAAACACGACACCTTCGGTGGACACGACAAACGGAGCTGACACGGTAAAGCCTTCGAGCGCATCGACGGCGAATTCGAATCGCGACGCGGAGCCTGCTCCCACAACCAAGAAGAAGCGCAGTGCGCTTTGACGTTGGTCCGTTCGAGGAACGTATGGGAAAATTTGTTTGTCCGGCCATAACCATCGCAATCGCTCTTGCATCCACGGCGAATTTCGCCTCCGCCCAAACGACGAATTCGCAAGCGATCGCGGCAGCCCAAGCTTTGGTCGACGATGCCGGCGAGTTGATGGACGCAAAGAAGTTCGCCGAGGCGTGTCCCAAATTGGAGCAAGCGACGACATTGCTTCCGGAAGGCGTCGGCGCAAGGCTTGCTTTGGCGGAATGTTATGAGGGGCTCGGCAAATTGGCCAGTGCGCAAGGCCAATACTTGCAAGCCGAAGCATTGGCCGAAAAAAATAAAGATACGCGCCGCGCTCGTGAAGCCGCAACCGAAGCAAAACGACTCAAACCAAAGCTCGCCACGATTACGCTGAGCGTTCCGCCGCAAGTCAAGGCCATCGACGGGGTTCGATTGGCGTGGGATGGAGTCGTCTGGGAACCTGTTTTATGGGGCGCTCCGATTCCCGTCGATATCGGCAAACATACGTTGGAGCTGCAGGCTCCCGGTTGGAAACCGTGGAAAGCCGAAGTATCGGTCGAAACGAATGGAAAAGCGACGGAACAAGCCGTTCCCATGCTTGAAAAACTGCCCGAGGTCATCGAGAAAAAACCTCCGCCGCGTCCCCCGCCGCCCGCATCGAACAATTGGTTGATTCCCGTCGGAATCGGTATTGCGGCGGCCGGCGTTGGTTTGGGTGTCGGCTTTACCATCGCCGCTTCCTCCAAAGACACCGAAGCTTTCGCATTGGCCGATAAGATTCGATTCGAGCGCAATAGCAACGAACAACTGTGCCCGGCGTCGAGCCTCGATCCGCGCTGTTCGGAGCTCCAAACCCTTCAATTCGACCGAGATACGGCTTCCAGGGTGGCCATTGCCGGATTTGCCGTAGGAGGCGCAGCCGCGGTGGGCGTCACGATTTTCGCCATCGTAAATGCGCGCAAAACCAAAAAGACCGAATCTCCTCAAAGCTCGTTTGTCGTTTGGCCATCCAACCGAGGCATTCTGGTCACAGGCACGTTTTGACGTTCTTCGAGGTCAACGAATTGGTCATGAATCGACGAGTGTGGAAAACCCTGAGCACCTTGGGATTGGCAGCTTCCGGCCTGATTGTTTCTTTTGGAGGATGCAATCAGGATTATGCCGCGCTCAACGGCCAATGCCAAGAAGACGACAACAACGTCTGCACAATCGAAAAATGCGGTACCGATGGCATGGTGAACCATGAACCGGTGCCGGAAAGTTGGAATCTGACGTGTTCGATTGGATTGAATACGGGTCGCTGTATGTTCGGCCAATGCATGCTCGATTGCCAACAAGGCATGATTCCATGCAAATGCAGCACGGACGCCGATTGCCCGGGCGACAATGACTGCGCCCATTGGGCCTGTATGGGAAACGAATGCACGCTGACGCCCCTCAATGATGGCGTCACCATCGACCTCACGGGACCCGGCGATTGTCAAAGTATCACGTGTTTCGGTGGCGAAATGACCGCCAACATCGACCTGAACGACGTGCCGATGGATGTGTCCGGAAACTGTGCGGTAGGTACGTGCACCGACGGGATCCCGAACGTCATGGTCGATCAATCCGACCCTCCGCCACCGATGGCTTGCGAAGTGTTTAGTTGCGATTCTTCCGGATTGATCGTCATGGGAGCCGCCGCAGTCGGTGCGGCATGTCCGATGGGTGCGTGCAACTCGTCGGGTATGTGTGTCGACTGTTTGCCCAAAGCCGACTGGGACCTGTGCAAAATGACCAATATGCCGAATCCATGTCCGGTCCCGAAATGCGACGGATCGGCATGCGCTAATAACTCCGAATGCAGGACCGCTTGCGCGGACGGCGTTTGTTGCGAGACGGCGTGCACGGGCGAATGCAAGAGCTGCAACCTCATGGGCATGGCCGGCAAGTGCACGAATATCGCGTATTACCAGCCCGACAGCTCGTACATGGATCCGAACGGGATGGTCCCATTGACGTGCACCGTCGCAGCCAATGGATCCCTTTGTGATGGAATGGGCAATTGCCTCAAAATCGTGGGCAAAACCTGCATGCTCGACGCGGATTGCCTCAGCGGAAAATGCGCCTCACCTTCAAAGGTTTGTCTTGGTGCCAAAGGTGAACCGTGTGCGAACAATGCTCAATGCTTGTCGGCTAGTTGCGTCAATGCGGTCTGTCAATGAGCCGGCAGCAATACGATGTTTCTTGCGGGCGCGGGAATCTTGAGAATGGGTGACACGCGACGCCGGCCGTGATTCGGTTTTCGCCCCCGCCCCCATGGGCTCGCAGGCCGCGGCGTCACGGCGTGCGCGAACCCAGAAGATGCATGACAACGGCTCGAGAATCCTCTAGCCTCCAAATTCGTAGGCTCACGCCACGCGGTTTGTCATGACTTCTCCCGTCAATCCCGGAGACATTCTCCTCGGCAAATATCGAATCGACAAGGTGCTCGGGCAAGGGGGCATGGGTGTTGTCGTTGCGGCCCATCATGTCGACCTTGGCCAACGTTACGCCATCAAGTTTTTGTTGCCGACGGGGCTCACGCAAGAAGAAGCTGTTGCGCGATTCCTGCGCGAAGCACGCGCCTCGGCGCGCTTGCAAAGCGAACATGTCGCGCGCGTACACGATGTCGGGAACATGGAAAACGGCGCGCCTTATATGGTCATGGAATACCTCGAAGGCAGCGACCTCAAGGCATTGCTCACCAAACAAGGACCATTGCCCGCCGAAACGGCAATGAGCTACTTGGCGCAGGTATGCGATGCGATTGGCGAAGCACATGCGGCGGGTATCGTGCATCGGGATCTCAAACCCGCAAACTTGTTCCTCGTCCGACGACGAAATGGTTCGCCCTGCGTCAAGGTGCTGGATTTTGGTATTTCGAAGCATTTGGGCGGCGAAGAAGTCGATTTGACCTCGACAAACGCGACGCTCGGCTCGCCGCTGTACATGTCGCCCGAGCAAATCTCCAAATCGAAAACCGTGGACGCTCGGACGGATATTTGGGCTTTGGGCGTCATTCTGTATGAACTTTTGACGGGAAGGTCGCCATTTCGCGCCGGTACGGCGCTCGAAGTCGTTTCCCGGATCTTGCAAGAAGAACCCGTTCCCGTTCGGCAATTGCGTCCGGACGTACCCGAACGAGCGGAAGTCATCATTGCCCGATGTTTACGAAAACGTCGTGAAGAACGATTTCAGTCCGTCGACGAGATACTGCAATTCATTGAAAAAGGGACGCTTTCGCCGAACGTACCGCCCCTGAGCTCCACATCGCCGTCCCAAGAAAAGTCTTCTTTGTCAGGTGTGCAAGGCGTGACGGGGTACGACCCGACATCGGTTGCATTTGGTCAAACCCAAGTCATGGCTCCTCGCCAATCGTCGAATTCGTTGCGATTGGCCATTGCCGCGGGTGCAACAGTCGTTGTCGTCGGCGGTATTTTCTTTGGCATTCGGGGAATGTCGGCCAAATCGACATCGGAGGCATCTTCGAGTGCCTTGGCGGCTCAAGAACAACCGTCAGCGGCCGCTCCCGCAACGTCTTCGTCCATTCAAGTGGTCCCCGCAACGGGAGCATCCGAGGTATCGCCGGCCCCGAATACGAGCGCAACAGCGGCCCCCGCGGCGACCGTGAAAGCCGTCGCAACGGCGGAAAAGGCCAAAGCGACGAGCTCACCGACGTCCGCCCCCGCTGCGGAACCGACTTCCACGACGAAGAAAAAACGCGGCTTGTTTTGAAGGTGGGTTTGACGAGGAACCGTATGCGGAAATTTGTTTGGCGAGCTGTAACCATTGCGATTTTCGTGGCGTGTACGCCGCTCGCGGCCGACGCTCAACCGGCGAGCTCGCAGAACATTGCCGCAGCCCAAGCATTGGTGGAAGAAGCCAGTGATTTGATGGATGCCAAGAAGTTTGCCGAAGCATGTCCCAAATTGGAGCAGGCGACGAAATTGGTTCCGGACGCCGTGGGCGCTCGATTTGCGCTCGCCGAATGTTACGAAGGCATGGGACGGCTCGCAAGCGCCCAAGGGCAATATTTGCTGGCGGGAGGTTTGGCGGAAAAGACCAAAGACACACGTCGTGCAAAAGAAGCCGCCGCGGAAGCAAAACGGCTCAAGCCAAAGCTGGCGACGATGACGCTGACCGTGCCCGATGAAGTGCGGGCCATTGAAGGCGTGCAATTGACCTGGGACGGTGTAGCTTGGGAACCGGCCGTGTGGGGAACGCCGATGCCTGTGGACACGGGCAAACACGATCTCGAAGTGCAGGCGCCGGGATGGAAGCCGTGGAAAACCGAAGTGACGGTGGAAGCGAATGGCAAAGCGTCGTCACAAAGCGTACCGATGCTCGAGAAATTGCCGAAAGAGCCGCCCAAACCGACATTGGACGAGCCTCGAAGCCCGGAAAAACCATCGCCCTCCCGATTGCCGTTGCTCCTGACGGGAATCGGTCTGAGCGCCGTCGGCATTGGCCTGGGCGTTGGTTTTACCGTTGCGGCCGCGGCGAAAAACAAGGAGGCCGTTTCCTTGGCGAACGAAATCCGCCTCGAGCGATCCATCAACGAGACGCTGTGTCCGTCATCGAGCACCGATCAACGTTGTTCGGATTTGGGTGCGCTCGAATCGCGGCGGGATGTGTTTGCAACCGTTGGGATAGCGGGGTTTGTCGTGGGCGGCGTCGCGGTGGTGGGAACGACCGTGCTTGCGTTGACGAGACAAACAGGTGACAAGCGCGCCGCTCCCAAAGATGCGTTCATGGTCATCCCGACGCCTCGCGGATTATCGGTGTTGGGAACGTTTTAGCAATGGATGTTGGGAGATTGAAATGGCTCGTTCTGCATGGCAAGGATTGATCTGGGCGGGATTGTTGACGGGAGCGATCGCAGGTTCATTCCTCGGCTGTTACGCTTCATTGAAAGGGCAATCCGGCTCGTGTGAAGATGACGGCAATCCATGCACGAACGACACGTGCGATGCCAACGGCAAGCCGAATCACATCCCCGTGGAGGACGCCACGGACGTCGCATGCTTTCTCGGTGAAAACGAAGGCGTTTGTCGCAGCGGTTCGTGCGAATTGAATTGCATCACCTCGATGACAACGTGCAAATGCAGTACGAAAGAAGATTGTCCCGCAGATACATTGTGCGCCATCTGGCAATGCACCATAGGCACATGCGTGAGCACCGCCGTGATGGAGGGAATGACAGCCGATCCGCTCCAGCCCGGCGATTGTCAGAAAAAAGTTTGTCAGGGAGGCGCATTAAAAATTGTCGACGATCCCGCGGATACGCCGACCGACGTCAAGGGCGATTGCCAAGATCCGGTTTGTGAGGCAGGCGTTCCCAAATCAATGGCGAACGATAACGATGTGCCGATGACCGATATGGCCGGCGATTGCATGAAGCCGGCATGTAATGCGGGTACGCCGGGCGTAGGGGTTGATGAGCAGGATCCACCAGCTCCGACAGAATGCAGCACCTTTGCATGCAAGCCAGACGGCACTTGGACAGCGGCAAACAAGAATGTCGGTGACGTGTGCTCCAACGGCCCAATGGGCGAGCCGCGAGCCTGTGACAAACAGGGGATGTGCGCCAGTTGCATGAACAAAGTTGATTTCGACAAATGCAAAATGAACAGCTCGCCGAGTCCTTGTCCCGTAAAACTCTGCGGTGGCGCAACATCGAGCTCCGCTACGGATTGTCAATCCGGATTCCTTGCAGACGGCGTTTGTTGCGATACCACGTGCACCGGGGAATGTAAGAGCTGCAACGTTGCGGGAATGATTGGTACGTGCACGAATGTTCCATTTTACGAGGTGGATAATTCTTACACCGATCCGGTATTCATGACCCCCGCCAAATGCGATTCAGTATCTCGTTGCAACGGCATGGGCAAGTGTCTGAAGATCATCGGCAAAGGCTGCACGGCCGATGCTGATTGCATCAGCGGAAAATGCGCCGCGCCAGTAAATGTCTGCCTTGGAGCGAAAGGCGAGCCTTGCACCAATGGGGCGAACTGCATCTCCGGCGTCTGCAACGCCAATGGTTTCTGTGACTAATGCAAGCGACCCGTAAACCCGCATAACGCGGACAATGCAGCGATACGAAACCGGGGCCCGCGCAGATCCCTCCACGCGGGCGAATCGGTCCCCGACAAACCTTTACGGAAGGACGACGCACGTCCCCTGCAATCCGCCCGACGCCATGCAATTGGCCTGCGGCGTCGGTGGACACGGATCCGGCGGGCACTTCGCCTCGCATTCCTTCTGGACGAACTGTTGCAGCGCTTCGAGATACGCGACGACCTCGGGCGAATTCACGTCATTGACGGCAATGGGGCAACAAAGCCCGGTGACGAAGGCTTGACACTGCAATGACGGAGGAATCTCCGGATTGCAGGTTTGCGATGCTTCCTGCTTGATTTTGATTTCCGCTTCGAGCTTCTCGCAATTCGCCAGATTACCGCCCTTGCCACCAACACCACTTCCTCCACTGCCCATTCCACCCATGCCCATGCCACCGGTACCCATTCCACCAGTACCGCTTCCGCCCGTGCCTTTTCCACCGGTGCCCATTCCACCCGTGCCCATTCCACCCGTGCCGGCTCCGCCAGTGCCGGCTCCGCCAGTGCCCGCTCCACCGGTGCCACTTCCGCCAGTGCCCGCTCCGCCGGTGCCACTGCCGGCTGCTCCGCTCGAGCTGCCGCCCTTGCCCCCGGAACCACCCGATCCGTTGTTGCCGGCGCCTCCGCCACCGCCGGTATTGACCTTGCCACCCTCGCCGCCAGAGCTTGTCGACGAACTGCAATTGATCGTTGGCACGCAGTTTTGGCCGCCCGTCGGCTCGGTGCCCGGTGCGGTTGGACAACCGCTCATCAACGCTCCAACGACCACGATCGGTACAATCTGAGCTATCCACAAGTTGCGCATGATTCGACCTTCCTTTTGCCCCAGCCTAGGAAATCATGGTTCGCGCGATGTGCGAAATTTTTGGCGCTCAGGCGCAATGATCCGTCCATCAACGTACGCAATTCAACGTAACCTCATTCGTTCTCGAAGCAAGCGAGACTCAGAGTTCGTTTTTGCGCGCCAATAACGTCGTACACGCAGCCGATGCATTCGCGGCGTCGATCTTCCAATCCGGCGCGCCATATTTGCCATCGACACGGACCATGCGAAACCGGCTCTGCTTCGAGTCGACTTGAAACCCGGGAAGAGACTTGATCGCGCTGGTTACGCCGATTTGCGCCCCCGCCAAGTAAATATCAGCCCCCGTGAGCCGATAATTCACCTCGGAATCAATCGTTCCTTCGACTTCACACGAGCTCTTCGCCGTTCCGGTGAGCAGCGGATTGACCTCCATGTCGATGAACGCTCGCCCCTGCAATGTCGCCCCGGGATCATTTGGATTTTCCGCATTGCAAGGCACCCCGGTCTTCACATCATCCGGCGTCGTTCCGCAAACGTTCATCGTCACGCCCGGATAGGTATCGGCATCGTCGTCTCGCACCGAGGCACAATCGGCCACGCACGTCATTTCGCATTGGTTTGTCCGTCCAAGGTTCGTCGCGGTACAGGCCGGTGAAACATCATCCCACGCGGGCAACATCGCGCCGCCTTTGCTCGAGCCTACGGTTAAGACAAACCTATCCAAGGCAAAATTTCCGCTCGCCGCCGTCCCCGTCACAGGCGCCGTTTTGATGGTCGGCAACGCATCGATCAACGTTTGCGGCGCAATGATCTGCGTCGAAACGAGCGATTGCGAATTGGGATCACACGTCCCGACGAGCGCCGTGACCACGGGCAATTCTATTTCGCACAGCACCGCCCCGACATCGACGAGCTTCGTTGGATCCGCCGCATCGCGATGGACCGACACGAGCAGCAACATCGTCGATTCTCCGACTTGATCCGCCGGACAAATCGTAATCGCTCCGCCGGGTTGCCCCTGAAGGGTCACGGCCAATCGACCGTACGCCGCCCACGTGCCCTCCAAATCGCCCTCCGCGGGCGCTCCTTCACAAACAATCGCCGCACTTCCGCCGCCGGAACCTCCGCTTCCTGCATTGCCCCCACTCGCCCCGGAAGCACCGGATCCGCCATTGCCATCACCGCAGCCGGCATTCGGCAACGAAAACATCGCCACGAGCCATAACGCCGACGCCGGCGCAAAAGAACGAAGTATGCGCATGACAAACTCCCCGGCCGAACGACCCACGTTCGGCTACGACGAGTATCGCTCAGTCATATCGCTCCGTGTGAACTCGTTTGCGATCCATCCCCAATTCACCTCGGCACAATTCCCGCACGGTTTTCACCATCCGCTCGAGGCCGCACACGAATACGTGCGCAGATGCACCACTTTGGTTTTCCAATTCTCGAAGCAATGCCGGCACGTGATTCTGCACGTAACCCGTCGACCCCGTCCAAGTTTGTCCGGGACGCGACAAGGTCACGACGAATCGCACGTTGGGATGTTCCTTTTCGAGCTTCTGCATTTCGTCGCGATAAAGGATATCCGACTCGAAACGGACGCCCAAAAGAACCCACAAATACGTCGCGGATGAATGACGTAATGCCGCCCGTAACATCGATCGCAATGGCGTCACCCCGGTTCCCGTACCGACGAACAAGGCCGGAGCCGGATCGTCCGCGTTTCGCGTAAACAATCCATGCGGACCAATGGCGGAAATCACCGCACCTTCGGGAAGCTCATGCAAATACGTCGAACCCGGACCATTTTCCACCCGCGTGACCGCAATCTCGAATCGACTCGATCCATCCGGCTCCGACGCTATCGAATACGCCCGACGCACTTCCCCCGTCGGCAATGGCAACACGAGATTCACCCATTGCCCGGGATCGAAATCCACCACGCCTCCGTCCACTCGCTCGAAAACGATTTCACGTACCGCCGGGGCCACGAGACGCGACGAAATCAGGCGAACAGCAAAAGTTTCTGCTTTTTTCACGGGCGACGCGACTCCAGTTCAACCATTCGGGGCTGCGAATCGCCCCAAACTCACAAGATCCCGAATACGACCGAATCCATCGGTGCGTTTTCGAAGAACGTCAACCCCTCGCAACGGGATCACGCGCCACGTTGCGTCGTAAATCCCGCCCCCGACGTGTGCGCCTCGGCCTCCGCATCCCACGCGATATCCGGCGCCACCAAAAGCGTGCCTGCCGGCAAAGCCAATGCCGCAAATATCGCCGAACCAAATCCCGGAGCCTCGAGCCGCGGACCCACTTCACCCGCCAAAGGACCCGAAATCACGCGCGCGTCCGCATAACGCACCAACGATACCCGCGCGCCCGTACCGAGCATCCCTCGCAACACCGCAAGATCTTTGCCAATTTGCGCCGCGGGCATGCCCGTCGGCCACGCCCACACCACAAGTCCGGGAATGTCCGCGATCGCCACCGCATTCGTCCGATCATTCGGAATTACCGCCTGCCGCGAAGATGCACTCGCCCCATCACTCGCCGCCGCCGCCACAATCAAGCCCGGGGGCGCCAACGCCAACGCCGAAAGACGCGCCAAATTCCGCATCGCCGCCGTTCGCTGATCCGCAATGCTCGCCAATTCCTCCGGCGCCGCATACAAAAGCTCGACCTCTTGACCCACCGTCAGGTGCGTAAGACCTTGCGCAGCTGCGGCGATCGAACGCTCGGTCGATCGGGCGGTGTTCGTACAAGACGAACGTTCATCACGTAAAACCTCGGACACCCGGCCGGACATACCGAGGGCGGCGAGTTGCCACGCGGGGCGGAAGAAGTCCGCACGCTGCGCCGAGCCCTCTTCGAATTGCGCATCGCGACGCGCGCGATCCCAACCTGTGAGCGCGGTACCCAGGGGATTTCCTACTTCGGCAAAAATCGCCGCTGCAGCTTCGAGCTCCACGTGCGCGCCTTTGTCGCCCATGAGCAGACGCGCTCGACCCGTCGCGCGAGTGGCATAAGCGACCCACAACCGCAGCGGAGGTTTGGCGTTGAGCGCGAGCTCCTTCGCCTTTTTCGCCAGCGGCAAAGCATCGTCCGGTCGTCCTCGAGAAAGCGCCACATCCGCGAGGAAAATGAGCGATCGCGCTTGTCCGAAGACATCGCCGACGCGTGACGAGAGCCATTCTTGACGTTGCAAAAAGCGTCGAGCTCGTTCGAGATCGCCAAGGGCGAGCGCGGCCGATCCGAGTTGTCCGTACGCGATGGCTTCACCGATCGCGTCACCGTGCCGTTGATGCAGCTCCGCCGCATGTTCCAGCAGCGATTGCGCCGCACCATGCGCGCCCATGACCACGTACAACGTACCGAGCGAATTGAGGATCTTGGCGCGTTCTTCCAGGAACGGGACGGACTTCTCGAGCGCCCACAAAAGGCTCTTCTGCGTCGCTTGAGCATCACCGAGCAAACGTTCGGCCGTACCACGATAGTGCGTCGCGACAACCGCCACGAGCTGATCGTCACCGGCTCCTTTGGCGATACGTTCGAGCGAAGCGATCGCGTCTTTGTACACGGACCGTGGTCCGCGACGAACCGTCGCGAGGATCGCTTCACACGCGGCGAGTTTGCCCGCGTGAACCTCGCCGAGCATCTCGAACGACGGAGCGGCCGTCGAAAGATTCGCGCACGCGGCATCGAGCGCACCTTCGCGCTGCGCCAGCGCCCCGCGCGCGTACTCGCGAGATGCGGCGGCCAAAGGTTCGAGAGGCAGGAGATCGAGACGTGAAATCTCGGCGCGTACTTCTTCCGCAGGCGCGCTCTTCAACAAGCGACCAATCGAAGAGATCTCCTTCAGCGGATCGAGCGGTCCAATCATCAGCGCGCGCCTCCCAAATCACTTCGTGCGACCCCATCGGTCGTTTCGATCCGTACGGCCGACGTTTGTCGAGCCAAATCACGTTCGAGTCTCTTCGCCGCAAGCGCATGCAATGCAGCTTTGATCTCTTGAATCGTCATACGCCTGCGCTCCGCACGCAGACGCGCCACATGCGCCGTCACGTGCGGCGCGGCAAACGACGTCCCCGTCCAGCGTCGTTCTCCACCACCCAACGCCGGCGCAACCACTTCGTTTCCCGGGGCGAGGATCTCGTAGTCGACCGTGATCTCCGTTTGCAAAAACTCGGGATCATCCGACGTCGCTCGACCCACCCCGATCAACGATTTGAACCGCCCGGGATACGTCCGAAATGCGGTTGCGTTCGGACCTGCCGCAACGAGCACGACGCCCGCCGTATACGCAAGATCCGCAATTTCATACAGCTCGACGATCGACTTGTAGTCCGTCGGTCGCAACGGCGCGCCCTTCGGCATGTCGATGCCCAAACTCAAGTTCACCACGTCGAAACCTTCGCGCACGCAATGTCGAACCGCGGCGAGCAATCCATCACGCGAACAACGTCCTTCGTTTGACAGGACGCACACGCTCGTGATCTCCGCAAACGGCGCGAGGCGATGAATGATGCCCGCACACGCAGTACCGTGACCCGATCGATCCACGGGTTGTTCGGGAAGAACCGCAAAACCTTCGCCCTGACGAACCACATGCAGCGAGTTGATTTTCGCGCGCTGCAGCCACGGATGAGACACATCGACGCCCGAATCGACCAGCGCGACCTGCACGGGCTTCAATGACGAACTGCCGGGAGCGATGGACTCGAACGTCATGTCACTCCATCGCCGGCCATGCCGCCAAGACC
>CAYSYX010000052.1:0-32699 GCA_964435055.1 uncultured Polyangium sp.
CGCACGTTGGCTTTCGCGCTCGTCTACATGTCGGCGATCGCGCTTCTTTTTCAGCGCCCGCGCTTCCAAAAGTTTTTCTCGATATACGCTCCCGTTGGACGGATGGCATTATCGAATTACCTTGCTCAAAGCGCCATCGGCATGTTTGTCTTTCTGGGCCTCGGACTTGGCCATATCGGTGACATTCGGCCGCGCTGGACCGTCATCATGCCGTGCGTTGTATTTGCGGTGCAAATGGTCCTGAGCGCCCTCTGGTTGCGATATTTCCGATTTGGTCCCGTCGAATGGCTCACGCGCTCGATTACGTACGGCGAATGGCAGAAGATGCGAAATGGATGAAGCGCGCTCCGTCTTTCGGGATGGTCTGCCGGTCGGCGCGATTGCGATGGATGGTGCGACGTTATCATCCCGAATTTTTCGTCGGATGCAGTTGAATGTGGTTCCGTCGTTCGCTACAAGGGCGGCATGAATCTTTCCATCCCGTTTCCGCAAAGTTATTGGGTCGAGCCGCAAATGCTCTGCGCCGGGCATTACCCCGGTGATCGTGACGCCGACGTTCGTCGCCAAAAAATCGCCGGCCTCGTTCAATGTGGCATTCGCCGGGTCATCAATTTGATCCCCGAAAGCGAAACGGGCCGAAATGGCGAGCCGTTCGTCCCGTATCAGCCGGATCTGGAGGTTTTTGCTCGCGATGCCGGACGATCGGTCGATTGTCTACGCATGGGATTCCCGGACGGCGGCGTGCCCTCGACAAACCTCATGAGCGCCATTTTGGATGTGATTGACAGCTCGTTCGCGGCGCGCGAACCCGTGTACGTGCATTGCTGGGGCGGGCACGGACGCACGAGCACGGTGATTGGGTGTTATTTGGTCCGGCACGGAACGCCGCCTAACGTGGCAATCGATTGGATCCTCGGGTGGCGTGCGAATTTACCGCGGAATTGGTTTCCCTTTCAAAACGAGCAGCAGGCCTTCTTGGAGGCGTGGAAAGCAAAGCAATGAAGGGTTTTGTTCGCCAAAACAAATCGCCCCCATCGTGAGCGATATGGTCCGCAATCGCAAAGTCATCAAGTATTCGTCCCGCTTTTGCGCTAAACTCGAGACGTCATCCGTGGAGGTTTCGTCATGATGAAACGGTGCGAGTTGAAGATCGTCTGGTTGTTATGGGCGGGTATGTTCCTGGCAGGATGCGAATCACAAGGCGAAACACCCTTTGGAAAACCTTGTGACACAGGCGCGGATTGCATATCGGATTTTTGCGTCGGCGGCGAAGCGGGCAGCGTACTCGCACCATTTTGCTCGGATGATTGCACCAATAAAAAAACCGGCGACGAGTGCGGCGGTGGAGCCGGCAAATGCATCGCCGACTTCGTGTCGTGGTGCTGGTTGCCCTGCCAAACCGATGCCGAATGCGCAGCCGTCAATCCGAGTCGTCCCGTATGCAGCCTGATCTCGGCGAGCGGCGTGGATTCACCTTTTAAGGTTTGTATCGGAAAACCGGCGATGTAAAACGGTTTGGCATCTTCCAGGGACAACGACACCTGCGATGCGACAGCAAAAAATCGTTGCGCTTGGAGATACCTTTGCTAACTTCCCCGACTGTTCAGCTGCTCGGCGCACGTTTCCCGCGTGCTCCAATTCTCCAAGGAAAGACAACCTGTGGCCCAACATCGGATCTTCGCCATGAGCTTCGCGAGCATTTACCCGCTCTACGTGCAAAAGGCGGAAAAGAAGAATCGCACCAAAGACGAAGTCAATCAGGTCATTTGTTGGTTGACGGGATACGACGTCGCCGGCTTGGAAAAGGTCATTGCCGATAAAGTGGATCTTCAGATGTTTTTTGCCCAAGCCCCCGCAATGAATCCGAATGCGAACCTCATCAAAGGCGTCATTTGCGGTTATCGCGTGGAAGAAATCGAAGACCCGCTCATGCAAAAGATCCGCTACATGGACAAGCTCGTGGACGAATTGGCCAAGGGGAAGAAAATGGCCTCGATCCTGCGCGCTTGACAATAGCGGAGTTTCCCGGCGTTTTCTCGAATGATGTATTTTCTATTTGGCGTCGGGATCCGCCATCACCGCGTCGTCGAGCCGAATACCCAATTCACTACCAATTTCCGCCAAGTCGGCGCTGATGAATACCGTCATTCCGTCGCTCTGCGCGTGACGGCCGATCTGCAATTTGCCGACGACGGTTCGAACAAAAAAGACGATACGTGCAAATCCGTCGAGCGTCGCGGGCCTCAGAACCGACATCGCCGACTCGAACGCTTCATCGTTCCGTGGCGGAGCGCCGCGTGTATCGACGATGATCCGATGCTCGGCCCGGTTTATCGATGCGTAGGACGCCAGTATGCGATCGAAGGCCCAGTGCAAGGTGTTCATATCGGGGTAAGGCACGGGCAGTCGTGTAATGAGAGCCAACCGCAATGCCGGATCATAACGAACCAGCAGGTAAGGATTGCTCTCGAGAACTCGGAATGTAGGCCGAGACAAGGGCGAAGGCCCAGTGTGTATCATAGCGACGAACGCAATCTATGCGAAGCAGCGGAAAATGCAATGCCGAATTTCATCCTCCGGCGCACTCAAGCGTCCAGTACCGCCCGCACGCCGGCATCGAAGATCGCCTGACCCATACCCGCTTCTCCGCGCCCGAACCCGCGTTCGCCGGCATCTCGTCGATGAATCCAATCCGGATGATTCTCGGCATCCAAAAATGCATCGGGATGCGGCATCAACCCGAATATCCGTCCCGTCGCATCACACAACCCGGCCGCTCCGTCCGGCGAGCCATTTGGATTGGCAGGCCAAACTTCCGTCGGCCGGCCGTACGCATCGGCATATCGTAAAGGCACGAGGTGTTTCTGCGTGATGGTTTGTCGGGTCGCTTCGTCCTGAAACAAAAGCTTGCCTTCTCCGTGACGGCTTGGCAATTCAATCGTCTGCGCGAGCCCGCGCGTCCACACGCACGGACTCTCCGTATCCACCGAAAGCCGCACCCAAGTATCGAAATAGCCCAAACGATCATTGTGTACGAGCGCCGCCGATTGCGCCGCCAAACCCGTCCCCGGTTTTCGATCGAGCGCCGGAAGTAATCCCAGACAAACCAAGGTCTGAAATCCATTGCAAATCCCCAGCGCCAAACCCCCGTCGTCCACGAACCTGGCCAACGCATCACCGAGCCGAAATCGCAGACGATTGGCATACACGCGTCCGCTTTGGATATGGTCCCCAAAGGAAAAACCACCCACGAACGCGAGAATATGATAGCCGACCAAAACGTCTTTTTCGTGCGCCTTGTCGAGCACATCGTGCAAATGCGCCGACGTCACCGTCGCTCCGGCTCGAGAAAACCCCGCCGCCGTTTCCACTTCGCAATTCAGGCCATACCCCGTCAAGACGAGGACCCGTACGTCGCGTGTATCAGTCGCCATGGTTTTCCTCCTCGAACGCCGAGCTCAGCTTTGTCGTGTCCACATCGACCAGCGTCCGTCCCGCCTGCGTGATCCGCAAATACCCGCGCCCCGCGCGTGATTGCGCAATTTGCCCGCAACGTCTCAAGCCCTGCGCCCCGAGCAATGCCTCGAGTGCATTCGTTTGATCCGGACGAACCGTCAACAGAATGCGCCCCGTCGATTCACTAAATAACGCAGTCGGTGGATCCAGCCCCGGAGCTGCCGCATCGAGCGCCGCGTCCACTCCCAAATTCCCGGCAATGGCCAAATGCGCCAGCGCCACCGCCAATCCGCCTCGACCCACGACCTGCGCCGAACGAATCAAGCCTTCTGCGTGTGCCTTGGCAAATGCCTCATATCGCGCGGCGTTCGTCGCGAGGTGCGTCTTCGGAACATCGGCCATCGGTTTTCCGGCCAAACGCTCCACCTCCGAACCTCCGCATTCGTCACGCGTTTCACCCAGCACATAAAGCACATCCCCGGCTGCACGAGGCACGAGCGACAACGCATTCCCCACATGCTCCATTTGCCCCATCACGCTGACGAGAAGCGTCGGAGGTACCGATATTTTCACGCCGTCCAATACGGCGTCGTTTTTCATCGAATCTTTGCCCGAAACAAGCGGCAATCCATACGCTTTGCACGCATCGAACAATCCTTCGCACGCGCGCACCAGTTGCGCGAGTTTATGCGCGCCATCCGGCGCCGACTTGCTCTCAATCGGATCCGGCCAGCAAAAATTATCCAATGCCGCCAAGCGATCGATTCGCGCGCCCGCACATAACACCCGCCGCACACCCTCGTCCACACATGCCAGCGCCATTTCGCGCGCATCGAGGTCGCTGTAATAAGGATGAATTCCCTCGCCGAGCACCACGCCTTCATCGCGCCCGATTCGCACCCGCATGACCGTCGCCGCCGCCGGTACGTTCCGAAAAACCCCGACGTGCGGCTTGATCACCGAAAGCCCTTTGACTTCATGATCGTAATGTTTTGCATACCGATCGTCGGAACGAACATTCGGTCGAGCGAGCAATTGCAGGACCCATTCTTCGAGCGGCTTCGACGCCCACAAATCTTGACGTTCCGCCGCGGTCATCTCGTGGCGAGCGGGGGGATTCCAACGCGCTTTTCGCGTCATTTTGGGCAATCCGCCGTGTAAAAAATCCAGCGCCAAATCGCATACGTTCGTCTCGCCATACTTCACGACGAGGCGCCCGCTTTGCGTGAATTTGCCGATTACGGTTGCTTCCACTTCGCGTCGGGCGGCGAGATCCATGAAGGCGCTCAGTTTGTCTTCCGGAACGGCCAAGGTCATGCGCTCCTGCGCTTCGCTGACCAAGATCTCCCACGGCAAAAGCCCCGGGTATTTCAGCGGCACGAGCGATAAGTCCAGCTCCGCGCCGCCGGTCGCTTCCGACATTTCCCCCACGCTGCTCGACAAACCTCCGGCTCCGTTGTCGGTCATTCCGCTGTAAAGGCCCAGATCTCGAGCCTCCGTCAACATGTCGAACATCATTTTTTGCGTAATCGGATCCCCGATTTGCACCGCTTGTACGGGTGAACTTTCATTCAGCTCGACGCTCGAAAATGTCGCCCCATGAATGCCGTCTTTGCCGACGCGTCCCCCGACCATGACAATGAAATCGCCGGGTTTGGTATATTTTTGATGCGTGGGTTTTCCCGCGACGGTCGTCGGCATGACCGCCACGGTTCCGCAATACACCAAGGGTTTTCCGATGTACCGATCGTCGTACAATTCAAATCCGCGCATGTACGGAATGCCCGATTGATTTCCGCCGTCGATGACGCCGCGATGCACGCCTTCGCGAATACGCCGCGGCGGCATCAGGCCTTTGGGCAATTTCGCCGTGAAGTTTGGCGGGCCAAAACAATATCCCCACACGTTGGCCAAAAGATCCGCGCCCAATCCACATCCGAAACTATCGCGATTGACCCCGACGATGCCCGTCATGGCTCCACCGTAAGGATCCAGGGCCGAAGGCGAATTGTGCGTTTCGACCTTGTAGACCAAATGGTCCTGCTCGGTAAAACGCACCACGCCCGCATTGTCGCTGAAAACCGAAACGAGAAAGTCGCCGTCTTTGTCGAGCTGTTTGCCCTGACGATCCGCGCGCACCGCGTCCGTCGCCCCGACGATGTACGTCTTGAACAACCCCCGGGAAATGTCGCGTTGTACTCCGTCCGGCCCGACATAATCAATGGGCGCATTGAAGATTTTATGCTTGCAATGTTCGCTCCACGTTTGCGCGATGCATTCCAGCTCCGCGTCGGTCGGATCGCGTTTTTCCGCCGCAAAATATGCCTTCGCCGCCTGCATTTCCACGAGCGACAACGCCAAGAGCCGCTCTTTCGACAACGCTTCGAGCGCCGCATCATCGAGCGTACCGAGCGGCACGGGATCCACCGCGGGAGCGAGCGCCGCACCCGCTCGAGGAATCGTCAAATCCACCTGTCGTGGAGGTGATTCCAGCCGAATCTTTTGAATGAGCGGATTGTGCAAGACTTCGGCCGCCGCTCGTGCGACGTCATTTTGCGACAAACCCCAAATCAGATACATCGTCGCCGAATACACCTGACCCGCGAGCGTTCGTCCGAGCACATCTTCGCAGGCGGTTTTTGCCGTTTTTCCGACGGTATCGGTAACTCCCGGGGCAAACGATACCGTCAAAATCCAGGGAGTACCGTGGGTCGTGTCGTCGGGTAAAACGCCGAGCGCCGAGACTTCCACGACCGGATCGGTGATGGCCGCGAGAAACCGTTCGGCTTCTTTGGCATCGATGTCGAGATCACAAAGGAACAACTTTCGCGTGCGGACCCGAGCTGCACGCAGATTCAACCAGTCCTCGAGCCGACGTTCGGTCATCGCGCCGAGCGCGTCGGGGACATGCGGTCGATTTTCGATCTCCAAACGAAAGATGGGCATGGCGGCTCCGTTTTTTCGCGGCGCCCGCCCTGTAGCACAATTTTGGAGGGTGGGGGAATCCGGATTCGATTTTGTTTCGAACCCTCACCGTCCGCCTTTGCGCGAATCAAACCGTTGCGCAACCGCTTCCAAGTTGTGCCCTTTCAGCGCCGCTTCCAGCATGTCCGGCAATGCATTCGGTGTACATGCAAAACTCGGCACGCCGAATGCCGCAAACTTTTTCCCAAGTTCCGTATCGAACGCCGGCGCGCCGGAGTCATCGAGCGCCAACAAAACCATCGCTTTCACGCCGCTGCGCGCAAGATCCTCCATCCGCCGCACCAATTGCTCCTGATTGCCGCCTTCAAAAAGATCCGTCAGCAAAATGAACAAAGTCTTTTGCGGGTTTTTGACCAAACCTTGGCAATAACCAACCGCACGATTGATATCCGTGCCTCCGCCCAGCTGAATTCCAAAAAGCAAATCGACGGGATCCACAAGCCGCGGCGTCAAGTCCACCACCTCCGTATCAAATGCAACGACGTGCGTCTCGAGCGCCGGCAAACTCGCCAAAATGCTCCCCATCACCCCGCCGTACACGACGCTGCCGGCCATCGATCCCGATTGATCCATGGCGACGATGACGTTCCATTCTTTGCGCCGATGTTGCCGTGCAAAAAAGAAAAACCGCTCGGGAATGATCGTTCGGCGCTGCTTTTCATAATTCTTCAGGTTTTTCCCGATCGTCCGACGCCAATCGATGTTCGGTAAACTCGGAATCGGTTGATGCCGCGATCGGTCGAGCGCCCCGCGGACCGCTCGTTCCAGCGCACCTTGCATCTTCTTTTTGATTTCTTCGACGACCGCGCGCACAATTTCCCGCGCCGCATCTTTGGCCCGATCGGGAATCATGTTTTTCATGGACAAAAGCGTGCCCACCATATCGACGCTCGGCGTGATTTGCGCCAACGCCTCCGGCTCGAACAGCAGCTCTTTCCAATCTTTCTTTTCAATCGCGTCCTGCTGAATCACCGCCACGATGTCCTGCTCGAAGTATTTGCGAACATCGCCCAGCCAAGCGGCAATACGCGGCCGACTTTTTCCGAGGCCCGCGCGCCGCCCTCCGCCCTTTTTATCCGGCTCGGCCTCCTCCAGATCATACACGGCCCCGAGCGCCATATCCATTTCGGACATTTCCCGGCTGAGCAATCCCCCGGCTCCTCCCGCACCGCCGGGACCCGAACCCGACAATTGATCCTCCACGCGCTTTCCCAAAATCAGGCGCCAGCGTTGGACACGATCAAAAGACATCGGGCTCGCGGGCGCAGCGGGCACTGCGGGTGCGGCAGGCGTCGTTGCCGAGGTGGCGGGGGGCGGAACAGGGTTTTTCTTGGCCATATCAAAAATCCAAATCCCCGAGACCCTCGAGGTCCGATTGCAGAGCTTCGATTTCCGAGTCGTCCACCTTTGTTTCGATGGCTTGGACGAGCTCTCTTTCGCCGCCACCCCAAATTTGAGTCAACGTCGTGGCAATTCGTCGCGCTTCGCTCGTTTCGAAACTCCCGAATGCCCGACGGAGCGCCACGACGGCCCGTTTGAATGCTTCGTCATCCAACGCTTCGATGAATGCGTTCATCGCCATCCACAGAGACTTTCGCGCGAGCAACGCATAACGATTACGCGTGGCCAAACCCTCGAAAAACCCGGCGCCTTCCGTGGGACTCACGCCCGGCGACAATCGCCGCGAAATGCGCTGATCCAGCACGTCATCCGTCAGTTTTCCGCGCTCCAGTAAAATCGCACACGCTACACCCGCGACGTGCGGGGACGCAAACGCATCATCCGCAATGGAATCGAGCGTCCGGACGAACCTATCCACATCGAGTTTGTCCTCGAATACATGCGCCACTTGATGCAAAAACGACAAGGCTTCGCCGACCTTGCGCGACGCGTCTTCATTACAACGGCTCGCTTCGGGCACGAGCAACAGGCCGCGCAAGAACAATTGCGCCACGAGCGGCTCGAGCGGCGTCATATCGAATTGACGTACATCGCGATAAGCCGCCAAATGGGACAGTTCGAGCGCCGACGTCGCGAGCGCGACAAAATCCCCGTCGTTCACGCACAATGCTTGCACCCGGGAAAACGCTTCGTCGGTCGCATCGTGTAAATCGCAAAGCACGGCGTTTTTTACGATATGCGCCGCGTCCAGCACATTGGCAGAGGCAGCCAAAGCATCGCTGATTTTTCGTGCGGCGGCGATTTCGATGGTATCGCCCAGCAAAGCATTGTCCACCAAATTGATTTCGCAATCGGGCGTCCAGCGCGCCGACCAAATCTCCTTGAACGAGTTCTCCCGGCGATCGTCGGGCGTTGTTTTGTCCGTCGCAAAAGGAATCCCCAAAGCGACGAGGCGATGCAAAAAGATCGACCGATTGCGATCGCGAAAGGCCGCATCCTTCGATTGGACGCTCTTATTTTCACGTAAATCGAGCCAATCTTTGTACGTCGCGCCTTTGATGAGTTGTTCCTTGTCCTTCAGATATTCTTCGAGACGCAGGTCTTTGATCGTCGTCTGAAAATCGTCTTGTATCGATGTGCGCAAAACCCCCGGAGGAACCGCTCCGATGGCATCACCGACGATCATATCGCGCAAAAATCGTTCAATGATCTCCGGCTCGCCGTGACCCAAACATGCCGCCGCCGCGCTTTCATAATCACCGAGCGTCGGCGAATGCGAATCACGCAATACCGCGACTCCATTGGCCAAACGCACCGCTTCGATGACGTCCGCGGTCGATCGAACCATTCCCGCTTTACGCAATCGCCCGGCAAGCTCGGTCAAAAGCCATTTTCCCATGCCCGCCGTCGAGCCGTTTTGTTTGGCTTCGTCATAAAGCGCTTGGAAATACGCCGGCGCCTTGTTTCCTGCGCCATAACCCGATTGCGAGCTCAATCGAAAATAGCTGTATGGCATCAACGTTCGCGTCACGGGCGCCCGCGGCAATTTCGCCACGTCTTCGTCGCTCATGGCGGGTTCTTCCGCATTGAGCACCGGGGCGTGGAATGCCCCGCAAACCACCACGATTTTTTGCGGATCGTGACCCTCGGCGATGGTTTGTCGAATCTTGCGCCGCATGTACGCCTCGCGTACGAGCGTATGCGCACGTCGCGCGTCGCTTTCGTATTCGAGCGCCCGCAACTGTTTGCCGAACTCAAAAATAGCCAATCGATACGCGTCCGGCTCCGTCGAATGCTCGAAATGCCGCTCCCACCAGGCATCATGATCCGCTTCGCCGGAAAGCTCCGCAATGGCGGTATAAGGATCGCCCAAATAACGCTGCGTATCCGATTCTTCCGTTTCGGCGCCGTCGTCCGTCGTTTTGTCGTCCGTCGGTGCGTTTGCGGGATCTTCGTGCGAACACCCTTCGTCCTCGGACAAACGTTGGCCCAGGTAGACCTCGGAAGGTAAATCAATGAACCGCGCCAAACGATTTCTCTGCAGAGCCCAGCGCAGCGCGATCCACTCGGGCGAATACGCGGCAAGGGGATACAGGACCGAACGAACCGGGCGCTGTTGCGTAAACGAAAGCAAGGCGACGGGCGGTTTGGTTCGTTCGTCGCTCAAGTATTGAATTTCGTCCGTCGCGTCGGCGGGACCTTCCACGAGAACCGCGGTCGGATCGATTTTCGCCAAAAACTGCTCGAGGTGCCACGCGCCCATGGGGGACAAATGGCGCACGCCGAAAATATGGGCCAAAGGTCCGGTTTCGGGTGCCGAGTTTGTCGCCGCCATGATGGTCAAACCAATTCCTTACACGCTCGGTACAGCGCGTCCCAATCACCACCCCGCTTCTTCATCACGTTTTCCAAGTATTCGACGAACACCGATTCGTCGCGCGAATCTTCTTTGATCACGGCCCCGAGCAATCCGGCCGCGAGGTCCCGTTCATTGACGCGCCCCGTTCCGAAATGTCCGGCCAACGCCATGCCATTACCCAACACCGAAATGGCTTCCGCCGTCGACAACACCCCGGAAGGACTCTTGATTTTTTGCTTTCCATCCAGCGTTTGACCATTACGCAATTCTTGGAAGATCTGCACCACCTTGCGCACCGCTTCTTCCGCCGGAGGCGCCGAAGGCAATCGCAAAGACGAACCGATTTCTTTCACACGTCGCGAAACAATCGCCACTTCCGTGCTCAAATCGCTCGGCACGGGCAAAATGACGATATTGAAACGTCGCTTGAGCGCCGCGCTCATGTCGTTGACGCCGCGGTCGCGCGTATTTGCCGTCGCAATCACGTTGAAACCGCGTTTGGCCTGTACGTGATGCCCGAGCTCCGGCACGGTCAATACTTTTTCGCTGAGCAGCGTAATCAGCGCGTCCTGCACTTCCGACGGACAACGCGTGATTTCCTCGAAGCGGACCAGTTTCCCTCCATCGAGCGCCCGGTAAATGGGCGAAGGCACCAGCGCTTTTTGGCTCGGGCCTTCCGCCAAGAGCAAAGCGTAATTCCACGAATACCGAATTTGCTCTTCGGTCGTGCCCGCCGTCCCTTGAATGAGCAATTGCGAATCACCGGAAATGCCCGCCGCGATATGTTCCGAAAGCCAACTCTTCGCCGTTCCGGGCTCGCCAATCAAGAGCAATGCCCGATCCGTGGCGAGCGTCGCAATGGCGATTTCCACGAGACGCGGGGAACCGATGTATTTCGGCGTAATGACCGTATCGCCGACCTTTCCACCCAAAATATACGTCAATACGGATTTCGGCGAGAGCTTCCATCCCGGCGGCAGCTCACCCTTGTCCGCAGCCGCGAGCGCTGCGAGCTCGTGCGCAAAAAGCCGTTCCGCTGGTTCACGCAAAACATCGCTCTTCGCGGCCGAGGTCTCGTCGTTTTGCTTGTTCGCTTCTTTTTTCGTCGCCATAACGGTTTTTCTCGAAGGGTGGGTTGGTCGGGATGAAAGGATTTACGAGTTTGACGGAACAGCACTGCGATCGCGCAGCAAGAATTGAATGCAGTATTCGATCGGTTCGCGTTCGGCTTTGGAGATGTTTCGTTTGGATTTACGCTCCTCGAACCAATATCGCAACATGCTGCCCAAATTCGGGTCGTCGTATTGCTTGAATACTTCGAGCGCCGCGGTTTGTTGATACGCTCCTTGCAGCATATTGAACAAACGAATCAGCGCCGACGGAATGCGGCTGTCCCGATATTGCCCCAAAAATTCGATCAACAATGGCACTTGCGGGCTGGGGATGGGGCTGCGCACCAGGTCCATGGCCGGTTCGAGCGCCGCGTCGGCTTTGGTTCGGCGCAAAAATGACAGAGCTTGCGGACGCAACGCTTCAACGGGCAAAAGCTGGATCGCCAGGTTCGTCCATTGCGGGTTGGTCCGGAACAACGTCACGAGCGAATCGTTGCCGACTTCGTCCAAAATAGCGCAAAGGCGCAAAAGAACTCGCTGTGCAAATTCCAATCCAGGTTTTCCGCCCAATGCATCGAGCTTGAAAAAGGGAGCCAAACGCTCGTACGCTTTGGCCGGTTCGAAGGTGAACGTGCCCTGAATGAATTGATATTGCGCGCCCTCGGGCGCTTCGTACAACGCCGGCACCAATTCGTCCCAGGCTTCCTCGTATCCCAGGCGCAAAAGCGCACGCGCGGCCGTATCCCGAACCTCTTTGATTTTATGCGTGCGGAACATACGCACCACAATCTCTTTGGTCGCGTCGGTTCCTCGCGAAGCCAAAAGATCCACGAGGTCCACCAAATACGCAATTTTGTCGTCGTGGGCTTTTTTGCCTTTGGCCGCTTCGTCCTTCTCGGCTTTTGTCGACGCTTTTTTGATTTTATAATGCGCCAGCTCTTCATATTCCGGCGTAAACAGCGCGATGATTTTTTCGGTCGCTCGAGGATGCGTCGATTGCATCAGCGAAGCTTCGGCGGCCGAACGCATCTCCGCCGAACCTCCAAACGCACCGATCAATACATCCAGCGCCTCGTCGCTCGTTGCTTTCGCCAACGCGCGAATCGCCGCAATCTTGACTTCTTTCGACCGGTCTTTCTCGACGAGCATGACCGCAATCGGCTCGGCTTCCGGAGGTGCCACTTTGCCAAACTCTTCAATGGCCGCCGAACGAATTTCGACGCTGCCTCGATCGACCGCGTCGTGCAAAATATCCAATGCTCGGGGACCTTGAATGCGCACGAGCGACCGCAGAATGCGTTGATCTACGCCGCGTCCTTTTTCAATATCGAGTTCCCGGCGCAATTCATGAACCACCGCTTCGCCCATGGCCGGAAGAAGCGACAACTCCACGACATCGGCAATGCCGCCGTCCGAAAGCGCCGGAACGCATAACGAAAGAATGCGCAAGTCCCGAGCTGTTCCACGTGAAACCGCGTCGGCGATGATCTGTGGCCGCTGTTTTCCCTTGGCCTCCGACGTGTTGCGTAATGCAGCTACCATCAATTGCAATTCGTTCGGCCCCATCGGCGAGCCCATTTTGACCGCCGGAGGCAGCTCCCCAAGCTCGCCCACTTCCGCAGGCAAATCCGGCGCGGCTTGCGCGCTGCGCACCTGCGCGAGCAACAAAGCCAAATCCAATAGCTCCGTCGCCGCCGACTTGCCCTCCGCGTGTTCCAATTTGGCCACTTGCTCAGTCACCCGACGAATGGCCGGAATTTTCGACGCAATCGGCGCAAGCTTGTGTTTGCTCGTCGTGAGCGTCGAGTTTGTCCGGGCAACTTGCGCGCCGGTGAACATCATTTCGTCGATGCTGAGGTCCAATTGTTTCAATGTATCTTTGGCCATGGCCGATTCCTCTCAGGTATGCAGCCGCAGGTGCTCGTCACCGACGAAAAGTGCCAATGGTTCAGCCCCCAAAGATCGCGACGGTAAATCAAAAAACAGCCGCACCGCCAACGAACCCGGACCATGCGCCGCCGCCGCTTGACGCAAGGCCACCGTGCCCGAAACAATCGCCTCGGGTGAATCACGCAATACGAGCCGATCTTTCGCCGCGTCTTCCACAATGAGCTCCGAACCCAACGTTCCGACGCGAGACGCCGCCACCAAACAGACGACATCGAGCGGATGAAGCGGATTTCGCAGGTGGTTTCGAAACGCCTTGATCACCTCGGCAATAGGTTTGGCATGACGATGCAATGCCTCGTAGTCCTCGGCCTGTCGTGTCCGCTCGACGCACGCAGTTTCCACCTTGTCGTCCCAACGAATACGTCGATTGATCATTTCTCCGGGATATAGGCCCGCTTCGTGGATGACCAACGTTCCGCGCCGAGATTCACGAAGTTTTTGCGTATTGAATCGCGAATAAAACACTTGGTACGGAAGCGCCGTCCATTCGCGCACGATCGTTCCGTCCGTCAAGTCCAGCAAATATCCAGTCGAATCGGCGAATTCGAGCAAATCATCGTCGCGACGTTCATGGGCCAATTCCATCAACGCTCGATTCGCGACCCAATGCCCCGCGTGCTTCAAATCGCGCAATTGCCAACGCTTGGTGAAAATCAAGTCATACGTCGCGTCGCACTCCGCCTCCGTCGCTCCTTCCGCAGCCAATCGTCCATCGAGGAGCTTTGTTCCGCGACGAACCATTGCGTGCAGCTGCGTCATGAGCCACGCGACGCGCGCTTCCGTTTCTTTCGACAAATTCCGAGCCGCCGTCTTCTTGGCTTCCTCGTCATCGTCGTCATCGTCCTCTTCTTTGTGCGCAATCGCTCCGGACAAACGTTTGAGCGCCACCGAGGCCTGGACGATATTCGCGTCGGCCATACGTTTGGCTTGTTGATCGATACCTTCGATCAATTTCGGCGTCACGCCTCCAACCCCGGCATTGACCAAATCAATCAGAAATGCGCCCAATGTTTCGAGCGCGTCGATTTGTTCTTTTCCTTTTTTCGCCAGAGCGTCCTTGTTGACGGTACGCGGCCCTTCGGTTTTTTTGGGCGTACGCGTTTTCGGAGCGGCCGGCGGAGCGGCTTCTTTGGCTCGTTTGTCCAGTAAATCCTGAGGCGCGGGGGCAATCGAAAACGAAGAACCCTGCTGCGCGTAGGCGAACATGAGTCCAAGCACGTGTTTGCAAGGTCTTTGCCGGGAAGGACACGTGCAACGCAAGGACGGTTTGTCGTTCGGTCCGAGCAGGTCGGCGGAAACCGTATACGGCGCTCCGCCCGAACCGCGACAATCGCCGAAAAGGAGCGAACCGTCATCGGTTCTCGAAAGGTTTTTCAATGCGCCCGTGCGCACCAAATCTTTCGCGTCGAGCGTTGCTTTCTCGTTGGGCGAAAGCGTGAGGATCGATAGCTCGGTAACGTCAAACGCCATGACGAACGCGAGATTAGCAGAACGAAACCGTTGCGCGGGAAAAATTCTCGGCCGCTCGGACAGTCAACGTCCGGGCTCGCACGTTCAGGTCGGGTTTGGTGTAACCAACCGTGGATCCTTCGGCCCCTCGGTCGCTTCGACCAACACTCCATGGCGCCTCAAGTAATCAACACCGTTTTCTCCGGCATATCCTTCCGAAACGACGATGACCTTCGTAATGCCTGCGTGATGAATGAGTTTGGCACAAAGTACACAAGGTTCTCCCGTGACGATGATCCAAGCGCCTCGGGTCGCCACGCCGCTCGCCGCCGCATTGCAAATGACGTTCATTTCAGCGTGATGGCAACCAATCTCCATCCGCGTGCCGCTCGTGATGTGCATCGTATCGCGCAGACAAACCTGTCCGCCGCACAGCTCTCCGCCGCCGCGAGGTCCGCCATTGTATCCGTCCATCAGAATGACGTTGCGCTCCGGATCGAGTAACAACGCGCCAAACTTACGGCGCGGACAATTCGAGGCTTTGGCGAGCGCCAAACATTGTTCGATGCGAATCTGCAAGTGCTTCGGCTTCATTACTCGCGCGTCCTACCACAAGGACCGCGGCTCTCAAAGCGAATTTGCGTTTCGCCAGACGAACGAACTTGACGGCCGGCTTTCGCAGCGCTTGCCCGGACGTACGGATCACGCTACAAGGCGCGCATGCGTCGAGCGTTTTCCGTTGCTGTTTACCCACGTTTTCAAGGCCGCGTGCTGCTCATTCACCATCGGCGTCTGGGCATCTGGCTCCCGCCCGGCGGCGAACTTAGCGAAGGCGAAACGCCTCTCGAAGCGGCGGCACGCGAATTACGTGAAGAAACGGGACTTATCGGGCGATTTCCCAAAACGAGCGAAATCGACGGCACGCCGCTCGGCTTGATTGGTTACGAAGAGCATCCCGCGGGCAGCAAAGGCATTCACCTGAATTTCGTCTTCGTTGCCGATGTCGATACCGACGAAGTAAAGCCGAATGACGAATTCGGCGAGTGGAAGTGGGTCGCCGATTTCAACGGTATTGGTGGTCCGCCGAATGTCGCGCAGCTCGGCTTGATTGCTTTGGCGGCGGGAAAAACGGCCTGAGAACTTAAACAGTTTCTTTCACCGGCACCGACAATCGTTGCGCTGATGGCACGGGCCCTTCAGGCGCCGCATCGAGCAAAAACCGCTGTTCTTCGCCGTTCGTATGCGTGATCAATCGCGCGCCTCGTTTCCACGTGAGGTATTGCCATGCCCAATTGAACATGACGACGAAGCGATTGTGGAATCCAATCAAGAAAAACACGTGGATCGCCATCCACGCGAGCCACGCAATCACGCCCGATAATTGCAATTTGTTGACCTGGGCAATCGCGCGCCGCCGTCCGACCGTCGCCATCGTTCCTTTGTCGAAATAGGTAAATGGTCTTCGTGGTTTTCCCGCGAGATCGCGACGAATCGTGTCGGCCACGTAATGGCCTTGTTGAATGGCCGCCGGGCATAACCCGGGAACTTCGACGCCATTGGCATCACGCATGGCCGCCATATCGCCGATGGCAAAAACCTCGGGATGATTGGCCAAAGAACAGTCCGTCCCGACAATCACGCGCCCGCCGCGATCCAGATCCACGCCCAGACTTTTCGCAAAGGATGTTCCACGAACTCCCGCACCCCACACCACCATCGACGCCAATAAGCGTTTTCCGTCTTTGAAGGCGACGCCCGATTCATCGATATGCGCCACCGGAGCGCCTTTGTGCACCTCGACGCCCAGCGTTTCCAGCTGTTTCTGCGCTTTGTCGCTCAGTTTTTCCGGGAACGAGTTCAAAATGCGCGGTCCGGCTTCGATCAACACCACACGCGCCGACGACGGATCAATCGCGCGGAAGTCCCGAGCCAATACGTGCCGCGCCAATTCCGAGAATGCCCCGGCCATTTCCACGCCCGTGGGACCTCCACCAATCACCACGAAGGTGAGCAATCTTTGACGAACCTCGGGATCCGTGGACCGTTCCGCAGCCTCGAACGCCAACAGCATCCGTTCGCGGATCGTCAATGCTTCTTGCAGCGTCTTCAGGCCGAGCGCATGCGCAGCCCAATCGTCGTGGCCGAAGTAGTTATGCGTCGCGCCGACGGCCAAAACCAAATAATCATACGTAAGCTCGCCTTTATCGAGCAGCAGCTTTTTTCCTGCCAAATCGACGCCCTGGGCCTCGGCGAGCAACACGCGCGTGTTTTTTTGTTTGGATAAGACCGACCGAATCGGCACCGCAATGTCGGCCGGGGACAAACCCGCCGTCGCCACTTGATAAAGGAGCGGCTGAAACAAATGATGATTCGTTCGATCCACGAGCGTGATGCGAACGGGCGCACTTCGCAGCGACATGGCGGCATTGAGTCCCCCAAAACCACCTCCCACGATCACCAGATGCTTTCGGTCCGTCACGTCGACCTCCAGCATCAACGTTAGGGCCGTGCGTTGCGCAAAAGAAGTCCTGTTCGTAGGAGCTGGACCACGAATCGACCAACGCCGGCAAAAATCATCAGCCGAGTGCATGTTTGCCGTTGGCCCGCGCTGGGATCTCGTGCTACTTCGGGGGCGCTCTGACGCGAAGAGGTTCCAAAGAACCACCGCAAGGTGATCTTCGGGATTTTTTCGTAGCCGGGTTGGAGAGATGGCCGAGTGGCTTAAGGCACACGCTTGCTAAGCGTGCGATTGGGAAACTGATCCGAGGGTTCGAATCCCTCTCTCTCCGCAAAGTTCTCACGAGTTCGTCGCGGAACATGTTCGCCGAGTTGAAGAACCAGCGCACGATGTGCGTTGAGCGTTCGTTTCGCCGCACGCACCGAATTGCCGACGCGTTTCACGATGCCGCGAAGATGGTGCGTCTTGGCAACACGCCTCGGATGAAACAAGCGTCGCATGAGTCGTGACGAAGGTTCGTCCCGGCAACACCCGCCACGGGTTCGTTACGGACGAACTCGCAAGACCATCGACTGCAAGAACAAGTAGATGATCTTTACGGCGTCGAAGGAACTCACCGCCGTGTGCTGAATGATCTCGCGCACCGTGCGTTGACCATCCACCGCGTCGAGCACGAGTCGCTCGGTTCGTTTGAGTTCGTCCGGTGAAAGATTTTGGAGCGCCAACGGATCGATCACGGGGACCTGATCGAAGTTGATCGAGTTCTCCATCAAGCGCCATTCGTCGACTCGACGGAAACCTTCGAGCACCAAACCGCTGACGTTCAGGCCCAATTGCGCCATGTCCGCCTCGGGACGGAACGGCTCCTTCGTGAAGGAAAAACGTCCGTAAGGCCAACGCAGCATGTCGTACACGAGCTCGCTGCATTGCTTCGACAAGGACTCGAGAACCTCTTCGCGCGTGGCGAGTCGGCGGTTGACCAACTCTTCCCCCAGCAGCTTGTTTGTCCCGCGCAACTCGCTCAGCAAGTCGTCCAGTTGCTCGCGCGTGAGGGAACCCTTCTCGATGAAGTAACGACCGAGGCGATATTCGTCGGAAGAACCGCGCGCTTGGACGAAGTCGACTTGACCTTGGCGCACCGAAATCGTGATCGACGATCGGTTGTTCGTCACATGCAGCACGCCGGTTTGTCGCTGCATCGCGAGCACTTGCAGCATCTCCGCCAAAGGCACGGCCGCCAAGTCGCCGCTCATCGCTTCGCGCACACCGTCGGAGATGTCGAAGTTCTTGAGCGTCAGGGACAAACTCGCGAGCACATCGTGCGTCATCGTGCGCGCTATCGCGCTCGTCACCGCCGCTTCGTTGGCTCGTTCTTCAGGTGAAAGCGCGAGGATGGCCGGGACAATCGCGTTGGAGACTTGTTGCGCAAATTCAGCGCCCGCGCGTTGTTGCGCATGACGCTTCATGACACTCGGACGAACCAGACTCTCCGCGGTCGCTTGCTCTTCCTCGGGCATCTTTTCGCCGTCGGGAACAGGACGCGAACGACCTTCCGCCGTCTTCGCCAACGCGCCTTCGACGACCGTGACGAGAGCTCGCGCATCGAACGGCTTCGTGATCGCGTCGACAGCGCCGGTTTGCTGGACAAACGTGCCGCGAATCTTGTCGCCCTTGGCGCTCATCAGCACCACGGGCAACGTGCGATGCGCCGGGTTTGACCGCAGCTCGCGGCAGAACTGATACCCGTTCATCCGCGGCATGACGAAGTCGAGCAAGACGAGGTCGAACTTGGGCTCACGTTTGATGAGCTCGAGCCCCGCGATGCCGTCGCGCGCAACGATGGGCTCATAGCCATGACGCGCCAAGATCGCACTCACGACCTTGAGGATCGTCGGACTGTCATCAATGACCAGGACACGCGCCGGGCTCGTCATGGGCGGTGCAAGCCTAACTCGGAGCGCCGACAGATCGCGTACTGAAAAACTGCAAATCGTACGGCACGGGAAAACAGCGGCCAGGGTGAAGAGGAAGCGCCGGAAACTTGGCCCGATCGGTCGATGCCTGGCAGTGGGGAGCAGTGACTGAACCCGGATCAGCCGACGAGAGCGAGCTTGCCTGGCATGAACGAGCGCTTCGGCTCCTGGCCGTGGCGTTACCCGCGGGGTTGGCGCTTACGCGAGCGGCCGGAGGAGCGCAGTGGCGCGATGATTTGCCAGCGCTTCGGGACTTGGGTCTGCTGGCCGTGGGCGCTGCCGGTGGTGCTTCGACCATCATCACGCAGACGTTGAGCTTGTTGCCGCTCGGGCCGCGAACGTTTCGAGCGGCTCTTGGTTCCGTGTTCATGCTCGCCGTCGCGTCGTTGCTTTTGTTCGGTTTCGTGCGGCGATTGCTGCGGATCCAAGGCACATCGCGATCCCTCGCTTCCCTCCTCGCGACGTTGGCGACGCTCATGGCGACCTTGTCTCCATCGTGGCAACGCGAAGCGACCGTGGGCGGTGGGGCGATGATCGCCATCGGTTTGGCGCTCATGACGACGATGTTTGGATTGCAAAACATCGTCACCCGTGAACGAGAGCCGGGTTTTGCCGAAGCGATTTCGTTCGGGGGTTTGCTCGGAGCAACCATGGCGGAGAGTCCTCCGGCAGCAGCGGCCGCGCTCCTCGCGGTCATGAGCGGGTTTTTCGCCGAACGTACGGTTCACATTTCCAAACGCTCCAAGACGCCGCCATGGGTGCCTTCATCGCGTTTTCTCGGCGCTGGGTTTGTCTCGGCGACCGTCGTCGCGAGCCTCCTCCTCGTGCCGTTTTTTGTTCGTCCCTTTGCGCCTCGAGCGTTCGCGGATGTCGGTCGAGCTTTGTCCACGACGGACCTGACCGGCTTCGACGTCGCCGGTCCTCGTTTGACCAGCCTCGCCGCATGGATTCGTGAAGTCGGCCTCGTGTCGCTCGGCATCGCGGTCGTTGGAGCTGCAACGAGTTTCCAATCGCCGCGTTCGCGCAAGTTCATCGCGCCGCTGCTCGCGTTCGTCCTGCTCGATACGCTGATGCCCGCGCGGGCCTTCGGAGCGCTCTACATCGATGTGCTCACGCCGCTGCGTGCGCTCGCGGTCCTGGCGATTGCGGCAAGCTCGGCGCTGGGTGTCGCGCTCGTGACGCGCAAACTCTTCGATCTGCGTTTGCCCATGGCGAAGAGCGGTGCGGTGCTCATCGTCGCGTTTCACGTGACGCTCGTCGCGCTTTCCTCGGAAGAAGCGGGTTACGTCGCCGATCGCAGCAAGCAGATGGCTGCGGAAGAGTGGACCGACAGCGCCATTGGAAACCTCGAACCAAGCGCCGCGGTGCTCGTGCGATCGCCCGCCATGGCCTTTCGTTTGTGGGCGGCGCGGGTTCTTCGGGGCGAACGTCCCGATGTGCTCATCGTGCCCGAACGTTTGCTTCATCGTGGGCGAGTGGCGTTCAGTCTTCTCGCGGCCGAACCCGAAGTGGAACCGCTCTTGCGTGATTACGCGATCGCCGGAGAACCCACGGAATACGCGCTTTCCCGTCTCGCCGACGTTCGTCCGTTGCATGTCGAGTTCGATCGCAGTTGGTCGAAGCGTCTCGTTTCCCACATGACCGTCGATGGTTGCTGGCTCGAGTATGCGCCGCAGCCGCTTGGTCCATCGGATCGAAAGATGTCGACGACCGCTTCGCTTGCACCGATCAAACGCGTCATGGATGCGATCGCCGTGCCGCTCGTGCCGGATGCGGCAACCGCGGGCGTTCTTTCCGGATCGTTACGGGATCAAAGCACCGTGCTTTCGTTGCTGGGTGAACACGACGCCGCGCAAACGTACCTCGATGAAGTCGGGCACTTGTCGTCGACGGACCTCGGGATGTTGTCGCCATTCATCAAACACGCGTTCATGGCGAAGGCGATGGTGATCATGGCGAACATGCGCTCGCCCCATCGCCCCGGCACGTCGGCATCTCGTTGATGCTCAAAAGGTTTGTCACGGACGAACGCTCGTCAATTTGCTTGCTGCGCGTTCGGATTTCGCAAGATGCGGACGCGTTTCTCGAAGCTGCGTCGGTCGTCGTCGTCCAGGGTTCGTCCGCCGAAACGAGACTCGATGTAGATTTGGGTCAGTTCTTGAATCTCCGCCGCGAGCGGGTGGGCCATCGAGCCGAGTAGTTCGGCGTGTTTCAGAGGTGGCGTGCCCGGCGAACGAGCGATTCCCCGGACGCCCATGGCCACATCGAGCGACTCGTACAACGCCGTGGCGAGCAGTGCGCTTTGGGAACGAGCGTCGCCCGGTTTGATGGCCGCCATCGCGTACATTCGCTTGCGGCGCAGGTAGAAGTAGCCGCCGCCGATGGCTGCGGCAGCGACGACCAAGAAGATGAACGCTCGACGATTTCGCGAAGCGGGCGTCGTACCGGACGAACCGTCTCCACGTCGATACTTGCGGAACGTATTGAACAGGCTCAGCTGCTGGCTCAGGTCGTAACTGACGACGTGACGATCCCAGCGTTGGCTCGTGGCTTCGATGAGGTCGCGTAAATACGCCCAAACGCCGACGATTTCGCTCTTTGGTACAGCTTCGGCCGGCGGCGTCGGGTCGAACGTGAGCCATCCGTATCCATCGATGAACGCCTCGACCCACGAGTGCGCATCGCCTTGGCGTACCGCGTAAAACTTGCCGAATCGATTGTACGTGCCCCCGACAAACCCCGTCACGTTGCGCGTCGGCACATCGAGCGTGCGCAACATGATCGCCATCGCGGTCGAGTAGTACTCGCAGTGTCCGCGCTTGGATTCGAAGAGGAAGTGATCGAGCGGGTTGGCGAATTTTCCGGAAGGCGAACCGAGGTCGTATTTGAAATCCGCGCGCAGATGCGACTCGACGGCTTGGGCTTTTTCGAGCGGGCTCGCCGCTGCTTTCGTCCACTCCGCTGCAAGTTCGCGCGTTCGTTCCGTCAAGTTCGGCGGCAGCTTCAAGTACCGCGGTCGATCGGCGGTCGACAGTTTCTTGAAGGTCGGTGCGTTGCGCCGGGAAAGAAAAATCTCGTACTTGAGCCCGCGGTCATCCGTCGGTTGATACCGATGCTCACCCTCCGGACCTCGAAACACCGTCGATTGCGGATCCGGTCCGACGGTTTGTCGCGGCTTGATACGCAAACCCGTCGCCGTGGGAGGCATGAAAATCACGGGCGGATCGATCGACTCGAGGTCCACCTTCATGATCGGATCGAGCTTCGAATCGGGCCAACGATCATCGAGCGGGATGATCATCGCTTCCGTTTCGGCCGGGCGTTTGGCGTTGTCGCTCTGCGTCCACGTTCGTCCGTCGTACGCGTCGAGCGCCGTGCCGCGCAAATGTAGCGGAATACGCTCCGGCGGTTTGTCGCCCATGTTGGGCATCTCGATGCGCAAGGCGAGCGTCGGATCGCTGCGGAGCACGCCCACTTCGCCCAAATCGACGCGTCCGGAAAAACCTACGTAGCGCCCTTGATGGGATCGATTGAGGAGCAGGAGAGACAAACCGACGCGCGGGAACAAGATGAACAAGAGCGCCGTGAAGATGACGATCGGGATCGACAACAAACACGTCACGCCGAGGAAGGTTCGTCCGACGACGCGCCGCGAACGCAAAATGCGCGGAACATCCACGGGCAAACCCGTGCGATCACGCGCCCCTTGTCGGTAATTGCCTTCGACTTCTCGTCGCAAGTGACTCAGCACCAGCGCACCCGGTGCCACGACGAGAATGCCCAAGAAACACAGGCCGTAACCCAAACCTCCGCCCAGCACCGTGCCTGAAATCAGATGCAGCAGGGCGAGCACGATGACTTGCTGATCGTGCGCCGCGCCTTTTCGCGTGGCGAGGCGAATGATCTGCAGCGCCGCGGCAAACTCGATGATCACGTCGAGCACGTTGGCGTTCGCATCGAACATGAGGCGCCCGATTTGCAGCGCCAAAACGCCGATCAACGTCACGGAATCGAAGTGCTTCAGGGCCGGATAACGTTCCCAGTGATCGCGAATCAGAAGCGCGATGATCAAGCCCACGATGAGCGAACCACTCACCCACGCGCCGAATTGACCGCTCGCCAAGAGAGCCAAGATCCCGAGCACGGCAAGCGCGTCGGTCATGATGCGGTGGACAAGTCCAAACCTCATGTCGACTCCTTCTTCGCAGGCTTCGTGGAGGTCTTCGTTTCGGCCGGGCTTTTGGTGTTTGTCGCGGCCGGGGCACGTTTGGTCGTGTCGGGCAAACTCGCTTCGTCGACGTAGTCGAGCAAGGCGAGGAAACGCAGAATGCGGTCGGCGCCGACGTTGCGATCCCCGCGACTCTCTTCGCCGCGGGTTGTCCGGACAATCACGCCGTCGCCACGCTTGATGTGAGCCACGGCGCGCGACGCGACTTCGCGAATACGCTTCTCGAATTGCTGTGAGTATTGGTCGTTCGCCGCCTTGGGCTTGACCGTGTCGATGACGAGGCGCGTGTCGGGACGGGTCTCGCGAGCGCGTTCGCGCAAGACGGTTTGTCCAAGGATGGCGCTCTTTCGCCAGTAAATGTCGCGTGGATCGTCACCGTCGCGCATCGGGCGCAAGCAATACGTCTCGTCGCTCGAACCGCGCCCCGACGTTCCAACACCGCCGACCATGCGACCGCGTTCTTCCGGCGGCAAACGAACGGGATCGACGGCGGGATAAATGACGAGCTCGCCTTCGGACGTGACCTCGCGCGACTTTTCGAAGAGGCCGAACGGGAATCGAGTCGCGATGCGAAAGCCCGTGTGTCGATCGCGCCCGCGGCGTGCGGGCGTGCGTCTGTACGCCGCGACTTGCGCGCTGGAAGGGCTTATTTTCAAGAAGAAGCAGCGTTTGTCCGCGGGCTGTCCGGCGCGCAGATCTTCCACTTCGATGGCGTACGAAGGCACGCGCTTCTTGTGGTTGTAGACCTCGATCTCGACCAAATGCGCGCGACCGACTTGCGCTCGCGTCGGCAATCGTCGCGTCACCGTCAGATCGCGCAGCGACAGTTCACTCATCACGCCCGACACGAGCATGAGCGAAACGAGCATGCCGAGCAGCAAATACAGCAGGTTGTTGCCGGTGTTTATCGCAGCAAACCCGACGCCCAATGTTATGCCGACGTAATATTTTCCTTCACGCGTGAACTTTAATTTGCGCGGCGCTTTCCACGTGAAGAACGAACGTAAAAAACGAATGGCCCAATGCTGCTTCGGCGCGTTGGGATCTTCTTTCGCCGGTTGCGGAGGCGCAGGCTCGGGACGTGGCGGTGCTCGTCGTATCGTGGTGCCGACTCGTGGGACGGCGGCTTCGACCTGCGTCCGATCCGCTGCCATTCACGCCTCGTTTCAGAGCGGGACCGGTACCCGCGCCACGATGTCTCGAATTGCGTTTTCGCACTCGTCACGGCTCGGCATGTAGCCTTCGGCATGCGCCGCGAGACGAATGCGATGCGCCAAGGTTGGAACCGTGAGGTCGTGAATGTCGTCGGCGATGCAGTAGGTTCGTCCGTGCAACATCGCCCGAGCTCGCGCCGCTCGTGCCAGGTTGATTCCTGCGCGAGGTGAAGCGCCGAGCGACAACGTGGGACTGGCTCGCGTCGCGGCAAGAACGGCTTGGAGATAGGTCGCAAGAGACTGATCGAGCTCGACTTTGTCGACGTCCTGCTGGAGCGCGAGAAGCTGCTCCGGGTCGAGGATCTGTTTGACGTTACGAACCCGATCGCCGTCGCCTCCCTGGGAAAACAGACGCATCTCGACATGCGCCGGCGGATATCCCAGACGAATGCGCACCATGAAGCGATCGAGTTGCGATTCGGGAAGTGGGAAAGTTCCCGCGAAATCTTGGGGGTTTTGCGTGGCGAGCACGAAAAACGGATCGGGCAAATCGGTCGTCACACCATCGACCGACACCTGACCTTCGTTCATCGCTTCGAGCAAAGCCGACTGCGTTCGCGGACTCGCGCGATTGATTTCGTCCGCGAGAAGAACGTTCGTGAAGATCGGACCTTTGCGAAACTGAAACTGCGCCGCGCGTTGGTCGTACACGCTCACGCCAAGCACGTCGCTTGGAAGGAGATCGCTCGTGAACTGCACACGACGGAGTTCTCCGCCGACCGCTTTGGAGAGAGCGCGGGCGAGTGTCGTTTTCCCTACGCCAGGCACGTCCTCGATCAACACATGCCCTCGACCCAACAGGGCGATGAGCGCGAGCTCCACCGCATCGGGTTTTCCTTCGAGAGCAGATTCGACCGAGGAGCGCAGCTCCTGGAGCACAGGCGTGGATTCCCGCGCGATCGAGTGCGCCGACGTCATCGCGGACGATGCTAGCACGGCAAGTGTGGAAGCCGCGGACAACATCCTGAAAATGTTCCGATCTGGCAGTATCGCGGGGCAATCGTGAAGATGCGGGGTCTTCGCGGGCCGACCAAAAATGCTCGGAAATGGCCCGGTCATGTTTGCGCATGTATGCTCCGCGCTCGAGGTCGGACCTCTTCCGATGGGCCTTTTTTTCGAGCAGCGAAGTGGATCAAAGCATTACGCCGTCAGCCGGAGCCGATGGA
Organism: uncultured Polyangium sp.; assembly: GCA_964435055.1. Classification (GTDB taxonomy): domain Bacteria; phylum Myxococcota_A; class Polyangia; order Polyangiales; family Polyangiaceae; genus Polyangium. Next base: position 25,752 of record CAYSYX010000052.1, read on the forward strand.
AATCAAGCGGTGAACGCCGTGGACGAACCTGACGCTCCGAAAGGACTCGCCGCACCTTCCGAGCCGGCATCCGAACCGCCGCCGATCTTGCCGTCACCCCGCAAAGGGAGCCTGTTTTGGCGCATCGCGGGCATGATCCGCACGGTTCGTCCCCACCAGTGGGTGAAAAACACGTTTGTCCTGGCCCCGGTTGTTTTCGCCAAACACCTCACGCATCCGTCCATCATCAAGAGCGCCATCGGAGCCTTCGGCGTCTTCTGCCTTCTTTCCGGCGCCGTCTACACGCTCAACGACATCGTCGACGCCGACGCGGATCGAGTTCATCCGGTCAAACGCCATCGCCCGATCGCGAGCGGCCAAGTTCCCGTCGCCCTCGCCAAAGCGATGCTCGTGGGGCTCGTTGTGGTCGCGTTCGGCGGCGCATTGCTTGGACCTCCAAAGTTCGCCGCCGTCGCCGCCGGCTATTTCATCCTCAACATCGTCTATTCGTTTGGGCTCAAAAAGATCGCCTACGTGGACGTCGGTTGCATCTCGCTCGGTTTCGTCTTGCGAGTGCTCGCCGGAGGGTTTGGCACGGGCACACCCATCTCCGGCTACATGGTCGGATGCACCGCACTTCTCGCGTTGTTCCTGGGTTTCGGTAAACGCCGCCATGAACTCGCAGGCGCCAACGCGAGCAAACAACGCGCAGCGCTCGAAGCGTACTCACCTCGAGTTCTCACGTTCGCGTTGGCCGCCACGGGCATCGCGACGATCGTCACGTACCTCGCGTACACGCTCGACCACGACACGCAGCGATTTTTCCAAAACCCCTATCTTTGGGCCACGACGATTCACCCACTCTTTGGGGTCATACGATTTTTGCAGCTCGTCGTGAGTCGTCCGAAGGCGGAGAGTCCGACGCAAGAGATCCTGCGTGACGTGCCGTTCATGATGAACATCGTCATCTGGATCATCGAAGTGGTCTTCATCGTTTACAACTTGAGGCCCACCTGATGGCGACAGAGCCTGTTGATCCGAAGGATCCAGCGTCGGCCGTTCCCGAGAAAAGCGACGCTTGGACGGACTTGGGCCTGACGCTGCCGATCTTTCTCCTCTATCACCTGGGCGTTGTTTTCTTACCGGTGCGAAACGCCGCCGATCCGGTCACGCGTGAGCTCACGGCGCTCGCGGATCACAGCTTGCTTGGGTACGCGGGTTTGACGGTCGCCGTCGGCGTTGCGTTTGTCGTGGTACTGGCAGCGACGGGGCAGAAGAAAGCGCTCGAGCGGAAGAGGTTTGTCCTTATCGCCCTCGAAGGAACGCTCTACGCCATCCTGATGCGGTTTGCCGCGTCGTATGTGGTCGGGTCGTTGACGCTTGCGCCGAGTGTTCAGACGCGGAGTGTTTTTTCGGGCGTGATCATGTCGATGGGGGCTGGGTTTTACGAAGAGATCGCGTTTCGCGTGGGGCTCTTCGGGCTTGGTGCTTTGGTGCTCAAAGCCGTCTTCGGCCCGGGACTTCGCCGCATCGTGCTCACCTTGCTGTGGGCCGGTGTTGCCGCGGTGAGTTTTTCCGCGTGGCATTACGTCGGCTCGCTCGGCGATGCGTTCGACCTGCAATCGTTCATCTTCCGTGCCGTCTGCGGCCTCGTGCTCACCGCGATTTTCGTCTTCCGCGGCTTCGCTCCTGCCGTGTGGACACACGCTCTCTACGACGTCTGGGCGATGGTCCTTCACGGATGAACCATCGCGAGAATCTGTTGCCGCGCACGCAGGGGCATGCTTTCACGAACGACGTGACACTCGACCAAGATCTGGCCCAACTGCCTCCGTCCCTCGTCGAGCGAATCAAAGCTCGTGGTTTCGATCCGGAACGTCTTCGCGCATGGGCGGCATCCGTGGGCGGGGACCGAGAAGCGCGCAATCGTTTGTCCGGTACGGTCGAAGCTCCGCTTCCCGAAGATGTGGTCGACTTGCCGCCTCCAGGATCGCCTGAACATCAACGCAACGAAGCTTTGGGAAACGAAGCGATTGCGCGAGGTGAAGTGGCGCTGTGTGTCCTGGCCGGAGGCATGGCGACGCGTATGGGCGGCGTGGTCAAAGCGCTCGTCGAAGCTCTTCCGGGCAAGACGTTCCTCGAGTTGCGACTTGCTGAAATGGCCGCGATTCAAAGGCGTTTCGGGGTGCATCCGCCGCTGTGGCTCATGACCAGCGAAGCGACGGATGGACCGATTCGTGAAGCTCTGGCCGCGAAAAACCCCGAAGGTGAAGTCGCCACGTTCGAACAATGCGTGTCGCTCCGATTGACCCACGAAGGGAACTTGTTCCGCGACGAACACGGTGAACCGAGCGTGTACGCGACAGGTCACGGCGACTTGCCGGATGCGCTTCGCGCGAGCGGGTACCTCGATCGGTTCGTAGCGCGCGGAGGCAAGACGGTTTGGATTGCCAACCTCGACAATTTGGGAGCGACGATCGATCCTGCGGTGCTTGGTTTTCACCTTGCGCATCGCGGTCCGGTCACGGTGGAAGTCGTGAACAAAGTCGGCACGGATCGGGGTGGAGGTCCGGTGCGTTGGAACGGGCGACGCATCATCGCGGAAGAGGTGCGCCTTCCGGCGGGATTCGATCCGGCGACGATGCCGGTGTTCAGCACGAATACGTTTCTCGTGCAGGCGAAAGAGCTCGCGTCGCTCGACATGAAGTGGACGTATGTCGAGGTCGAGAAAAAGGTTGGAGCTCAAAAGGCTGTGCAGTTCGAACGGATCGTCAATGAAATCACGACGGCGCTGGAACCGGTGATGTTGCGCGTGCCTCGAGACGGCGCGGCGGCGCGGTTTTTGCCGGTCAAAGACGTCGCCGAGCTCGAACGACGTCGGGGGGAAATCGAGGTCATCGCTCGGACACGAGGGTTTTTCGGATAAGATCCATTTGCTGGGAGGTCTGGATTGCGCTTCGAAATCACCCATGAATTCGACGCTCCGCTCGATGCCGTCGAGCTCGCCGTGTTGTCGCCGGATTTGGGCGTGTTGATGGCTCGGGCGCTGACGCCCCTCATCGAATCGATCGAGACGATTGAACACGTGATCGATCGCGGCGTGTTTCGGCGAGTTCTGCGATTCCAGGCGAACGCGCCGCTGCCGATGTTGCGTACGCACGAAGTGGCGCGGGAAGCGATGAGCTGGGAAGAGACGAGTCTTTATCGGCTTTCGGATCACGCTTCGAGTTGGTCGGTGGCGCCGCGCGAACAATACCGACGGTACATGCGTTCGTCCGGTACGTACCAATTGGAGCGAGCGCCCGATGGGCGGACAAAAAGGCGTGTCGTGGGGGAATTCGAAGTCAAAGCCGGCGTGTTGTCTCGCGTCATCGAACGCATGGCTTTGAATGAAGTGCGCAAAACGTACGACGCGGAAGCAGCAACCTTGCGGATCCTGTCAACCGTATGAAAAAATATTCATCCTGGCTCGTTGGTTCCGTTTTGGCCGGAGCGATTGGCGCGACAACCGGCACCGCAGACGCGCAGCCTTATGTGCCTGCGCCGGGTCGCGCGATTGCCGGAGGCGACGACGTTTCGGCCATTGCGTACAACCCCGCGAATCTCGCATTTTTGCCCGGGGCTGAATTACGCTGGACCGGGGCATATTCACGAGGGACGGGATATGTCGGAGGTAATGCGGTCGAAGCGGGATTTGCCATTTTTCATTTGGCGACCGGCTTGCGCGCCGATTGGCTCGATGTCACGACGCCTTCGGGTTTGACCGCGTCGCAACGGTGGTTGCGCTGGGGTATGGCGTTGAAATTGGGCGATACGAGCTCGCTCGGGACGACGCTCGCGTGGTCATTTTCAGCCCGAAATGAATTCGACGGCGCGTTTGGCCTGACAACTGCTTACACCTACCGACCATTTTCATTTCTATCCGGCTCGCTCATCGCCCGTGATTGGACGAATGCGTCCGGACGAACGTATGAAGCGGGCGTCGCGTTACGCCCGTACAAGGGTCAACGCACGATTGAAATCGGCGCGGAAGCTTCTTTTCGCGAGCGGACGAGCGATACGACCTTACGCGGCACGTTGGGATTCGATATTCCTCGCGTCGGCCGATTCCGCAGCGAAGTATCCGTGAACCAATTCGATACGACGCCGCAAGTGACGGGCATGGTGGGCGTCGACGTCAATCTATCGGTATTCCAAGCAGGCGCGGGAGCCATCGTCGGCAATGGCGATGGCGGCGTGTATGGAACGGCGGCGGTTCGCACCTTCCGCGAGCCGGGGATCCGATTGAAAAAAAAAGTAGCAAAGATTCGAATTGACGCGGTTCCCGGCGTTCGAAAGCACACGAAGCTCTTGATGCGGCTGTGGAAATTGGCCGAAGATCCGGAGGTCAGCGGCGTCGTTTTGGATTTACGGGCCGAACCGGCGAGTTCTTTTGCGCATGCGGAAGAATTGGGCGACGCGATTCGACGATTGCGGGCATTCGGGAAAAAAGTGATTTGCCATTTGGAAGACGCGGGAGGTCGTTCTCTGTATGTGTGTTCCCAGGCCGATCGCATTGCGATGAATCCCGCGGGCGGATTACGATTTGCGGGGCTCTCGTCGCAATACATGTATTACGGCGGGGTGCTCGAAAAGCTGGGCGTCCGCAGCGATTTCGTCCGCATTGCCGAACACAAGCTGGCGGCTGAACAATATACGCGGAAAGATTCGAGCGAAATCGGGCGCCAGGATCATCGTGATTTATTGGCTCAGCTCGAGGGCATTTACATGTCCGACGTGGGCGGAGGTCGACGCATTCCGCTGGCGACGTTGCGGAAAACCATTGAAAAAGGTCCGTTCATCGCGCCGGAGGCCAAAGCCGCCAACCTCGTGGATATGCTTGCGTACACGGATGAAATCGATCGTGTGGCCGAAGAGACGCTGGGTGAACCCGTAAAGGTTGTGGAAGACAAACCTGATTCCGAAGCGCCGGCCGTTTGGGGTTCGCCGTCGAAGGTGGCGATCGTGTATTTGTCCGGCGATATGGTGGATGGCGAAAGTCAGAGCATCCCGTTCGTGGGAATTCGTTTGGCGGGGTCATACACGATTGCGAAAGCGCTGAAACAAGCTCGGGATGATTCGACCGTCAAAGCTGTCGTTTTTCGCATCGAGACCGGAGGCGGTTCATCGCTGGCGGCGGATGTCATCGTGCGCGAGGCGATCCTGACGGCGAAGAAGAAACCGCTCATCATTTCGATGGGGTCGGCGGCGGCAAGCGGCGGATATTATGCATCCATGGCGGGCGGGCCGATCTTCGCCAATCGTTCGACCATTACCGGATCGATCGGCATTTTCTACGGCAAAGTCGACGTCGTGGGCCTTTTGGGCAAATTGGGCGTGGGCCTCGAGCAATTTCGGTCGGCTCCGAAAGCCGATGCGGAGAGCTTTTATCGCCCATTCTCCGAGGATGAGAAAAAGGAACTGGGCGTCAAGGTCAAACAATTCTATGATTTGTTCATTGCGCGGGTTTCCGAGGGGCGCAAGATGAAGCCCGAAGATATCGATGCCGTGGCGCGTGGGCGTGTATGGACCGGGGCGCAAGCATTGGATCGAAAATTGATCGATCATATCGGTGGATTGCGTCAAGCATTGGTCGAAGCTCGACGACGTGCCGATTTGCCTCCGGATGCGGCGGTTGTTCAATTGCCGGAGGATGACGAAAGTTTGATCGGATCGTTGGCGAAGCTCGTGGGCATTTCCGCCGCGGGTCAGGCGCCGATGGCGGGTGTGCTCATTCCGCCGGTATTGATGGACCTGGCGCGGGGTTTGGCGCCGATGATGGTGTTTGACGGAACGAAACCATTGGCGCGTATGGATATGACGGGAGATGTTTCGTACGGCAGCTTGACGGCTGTCGGGGATGACGACAGCCCGTGAGTGAAGAGATACCCGTCGCCGTATTGCACGCCGAAGATGCGCGAATTGCCGTGGATGACGTCATCGCCACGGAAAAACTCACCATTCGTACGCGTGGTGATCGCGTGTTGTGCGCGGGGGACACGGAAGTCTTATTTGCGGCCTTGACCGGCGTATCGTTGCGTTCCCGGGCGCATTCATTTACGGAAGACGATCTGCCGGGTGAAGCTTCGGTGGTTTCCGGAGCTCTGTTTGTCGCGGGACATGACGTCGGTAAACGCGAGCATTTCGATATCGTCGGTGCGGCTCCTGTCGATGCGCCATTGCCGCCCAAAATGTCGGTGCTCGAATACGTCACCTGGAGCGCGCGTTTGGCCGGTGAATCGGCACGACATGCTCGCGACTTGGCCATGACCGCGCTCGAACGCGTGGGTTTGGCCGGGGCGGTCAAGCGCGATGCGAGCACGCTGGATCTTCCGGGGCGACGAGTCCTCGCGTTGGCCCATGCCGCGTGCGCGGATCCAAAAGTCATTGTCGTGGAATCACCTTTGAGCGGCTTGGAAGCGGGACCGGCGGCGTTTGTCATGAATGCAATTTCCCGCGTGACCGAAGGGCGCAAAGCGATCTTTTCGGTGCGGAAAATCGAACCGGGAATGCCGGAAGGAAATCTCGCTTTGGGGGCGACGGATGTGTTGGTATTCTCCGGCGGAGCGCTCGTCATGGAAGCGACGCCCGAGGAATTGTTTGCCAGTGTGCGCGTGTATGGCGTGACGATTCGCAAGAATGGTGCAGCTTTCCGCGACGAACTCGAAGCACGAGGATTATCGGTCAAAGGAGGTCCTTCGCGCTTCAGTATTACGTTGCCCGGGGAAGCGACGACGACGGACATCATGGCGGCATCGAGCAAATCCCGCGCGCCGATTGTCGAATTGTTCCCCATCGTCGGCTGAGCGCGCGTTGAAAGCGTTTCCTGGGGTTTCACCCCAGACCCGAGGGGGGGGGGGGGGGGGGGGGGGGGGGGGGCGCGCGGGCGGGGCGGCGGGAGGGGTGGTTGATTGGAGGGGTGGAACAAAG
>CAYSYX010000053.1:0-23944 GCA_964435055.1 uncultured Polyangium sp.
CCTCCGCCGCAACAGATTGTCGCGCCAACCCCTGCGCCGATGCCTACGGCGATGGGTGGAAGCATGCCTCCGCCGGCCGCGGCACAAGCCATGGGCATGGGAGGAGGAATGATCTCGATTCCTCCGCCGGCGCAGAAGAAGACGCCCGTGGGCCTCATCATCGGCATCGTCGTGGGTGTGCTCGCGCTTGGTGGCGTGGGCGTTTTCCTCGCGACGTCGGGTGGTGACAAAGAAGCTACGGGCGAAAACGGAGCGGCATCGGCATCGGTGGCGGCGACGAGCACGACCGCGGCCCCGACAAACACCGCGACCGAAGCACCCAAGCCGACGGAAACGGTTGCCGCGAACAACACGGCCGCGACAAACACCGCGGCGCCCGCGGGTGGTGATCCGGGCGCGACGAAGACGTCCTCCGGCGGCACTGCTCCCGCAGGCACCGGCACGGGCAAACCCACGGGAACCGCCGCAACAGCAGCGACGACGTCGACACCTGCAACGCCGCCTCCCACGGCCACGGCCACCGCGGAAACGCCTCCTGCAGGCGGAGGCGCGGAGTTCAACCGTGCCGCCGCATCGTCGGCGCTCAACGCCGCCGCAGGCGCCGCAAAAGGTTGCAAAAAAGCCGACGGTCCCACGGGGCAAGCCAAGGTCAAAGTCACGTTTGCTCCGAGCGGCAACGTGACGACATCGCAAGTTCAAGGCGCGCCCTTCGCCGGTACGCCCGTCGGTGGTTGCATCGCCGCCGCATTCCGCAGCGCGAAAGTGCCGCCCTTCGAAGGCTCACCCGTCAGCGTGTCGAAATCTGTCACCATCAATTGACACCCCCGACAACGCAAGCCACACCCTCGTCGCTCATGCGGCGACGGGGGAACATGCACGTCCTGAATCAGGTTTGTCGCATCGGATTGGGTTTGACCGCGCTTGGTTTGTCCGCGTGCGCGGCTCAGCCACCACCCCATTCCGGTTGTGCTGCCGATGCCAGTTGCGCGCCAGCTCTCGTCGAGGACGTCGAGTTCAACAAAGGCGCTGCGAGCGCGACCCTTCAAGAGCATGCGCTCAAGGCCCGAGAATGCCGCACCGATGACGGGCCCGTGGGCATTGCCAAGGTCAAAGTAACCTTCGTTCCAGCCTCGGGACATGTGACTCGAGTCTCCGTCATGGGCTCGCCGTTTGCTGGAACCGACGTCGGTGCGTGCATCGCCGCGACGTTTCGCACCGCCCATGTCCCGCCTTTCAGCGGTTCTCCGGTCAGTGTCACCAAATCCGTTACCATCGATTAACGCGTTGCACCGTCTCACGCCGACTTCACAATGCGTCTCTCAAAAGCGAGCGTGTTTATGCGTCAAGGCCCTACGTTCACGAAGATTGGCATCGGTGCGATCGCCGTTGCCCTGATTGCTCTCGCCAGCTCCGCATGCACCGTCAAGACGGCGAGCAATGTGGAGTGCAGCGGCGAAAATCGTCCCAGCGTCGACTGCTCGAGTGAAGTTTCTTATCAGGGATACAAGGCCGACGGCGGGTTTGGAATCATGAACCTTGCTCAAGCCGGCGCGAAAGTCGAAGAAACCGCTCTGCGCAGGATCAGCGACGCCACCGAACGTTTCATCACCGTTCAAACGCGTCTGTGCCGGGACTACAACGCGTGCGCTCTCGACAAAGGCCAATACAACGCCGAGTCCAAAGACATCCGGGAAAAACTCGAACAAATCCCGGTCCTCGTCGACAAAGTCAAAGCTGCCTCCTCCAGTGAAGATCGCGTCGTCGCGCTCGATTCGCTCTATCGCCACACCGTCCCCCAAGAAGAACGCGTCGAAGAAGTCGCGTTGACCCTGGCGCTTGAAGCCGATCTGCCGACTGAAGTTGGAGGTCAACGCATCATGGTTCGTCCGGGCGCACCCCTGCCCACGGACGCGCGAGCGTGGTTCTGGGTCGAGGCGATGCCCGAAGCTTACGTGTACATCTTCCAAAAGTCGGCTCGCGGCGAAGTCTCGGTATTGTTCCCGGACGAACGCATCGGCACATCGAACCCGCTGCGTGGAGAGACGCGCACCCGCATCCCGAATGGCGACCTCAAGTTCCGACTCAACGACAAGGATCTCGGCACCGAGTACGTCTACTTCGCCGCTTCGCGCAAGCCGCTCGCGACGCTCGATACCGCGCTCGCTCGTGTTCGAGAAGGTAAAACCACGTCGATTACGCAGGACAAACTCTTGTCGGGATTCGACTCCTTGCCCGCGACAGGTACGTTGAAGGACGGTTGCCGCGGATTCGAACTCGAGAAATGCCCTCGACCTCGCGGCCTGGAACTCGATATCGGCCGAGGGTTTGCCGAAGGCCGATCCGTCGGGGTCATCACCGAGCCGGGCGATGATCTCATCGTTTACCGGTTCACGTTCGAGCACACGACGCTTGCCGCATATCACGACGCGGCGACGCGATATTTGGGTCAAGGCCCCAAGTCGCGCGGGAGCGTGATGGTTGAACGGAGTCAACCGAAGTCGCGCGGCAGTATCATGGTCGAGAAAAACGACAGCCCGTCGCCGAAAAAGCGCGGCAGCATCATGGTCGAATAGGCACTCAACCGGCCGCCAGCAATTGGCGCGCGTTTTCGATCAGAACTTTCGTTGGAGCTCGAAGCGTTGCCAATTGCTGCTCCGCTTCGGCAAGCACCTGCCCCAATTCCTCACCGACAGATTCGCCTTGCTTCAGTTGATTCACGAGCAACCACACGCGTGCTCGGAAGGCCAAGTCGGTATTGCCGGAGTGCTCGGCGCGTTGTCGCGCGAGTACGGCGTCTTCTCCCGCCGTCGCGTCATTCTGTCGCGACCGAATTTCAGCTCGGCGCAGCAGCGTAAGTGCCGCGTGATAGTCGTGCCCACCCGAGAGCGAAATCTCGATGGCTTCATCGGCTGCCGACTTTGCGCGTTCGAGTTCGCCCAGTTCGAGCAATGCCCCCGAACACACCGTCTGCGCACTCGCGACGATGAACCAATCACCCGCACCTCGCGCCAATTCGACCACTTTCATCGAAGCATCCGCAGCGCCGCGAGCATTTCCTCCACGCATGTGACACGTCGCGATGTTTGTCAGGGCCTGCCGTTCCAATGAACCGAACCGCAACGCGCCGGCTCGTTTCGCGATGTCTTCGAACAACGCGATCGATGCCGGAAGATCTCCCGTAAACGATTGAGCGCACGCGAAAGAATTGTCCGCGTCGAGCTCCGCCCAAGGAGACTTCAAGTCCCGCGCCGCCGTTCGCACAGCCTCCGTTGCGCGGGCAAACCGCGGCAGATCACTCGTTGCAATGTCGGTGAGTAGTTCATGACGAACCGCGAGGGCTCGGTAACGCAAATCGAGCGACACACCATCGAGCAGCGCGACGGCTTCTTCGGCCAACGCCAAACCTCGTTGCCCACGCGCCAGACGCGCCATCGCCAAGCGGGTTTCGATTCGTAAAACCGTGTCGCCGTGAGCATCGGCATCAGTCACCAGGTTCGGATCGTGATCCGCCGTCAGATGACGCAACGTCGATGCAATGCCCAACGTCAACACGCGCGCTTCCATGCGTACGTGCACATCGGACACTCCTTCGAGCGGAATCTTTTCGAGACGCTCTTTCGCTTCCGTAGCTCGTCCCGCGCGCACGAGTGCGTCCACGACAAACAGCTCGGCTCGCGCCCGTTCCGTGCCGCTCTTCGCGATTTTGGCCAATCGATCCGCAAATTCGATCGCCAGCTCGAACGCTCCGCCCGCAAGGGCACTCGACACGGCGCTGTTGAGCCACCGCATCGCTTCATCCCGATCCCCGAGAGACTCGTAACCGGTCGCCAGAAACGGCGCGTTTTCTTCCGCATGTTCGCCGCGAGAAACCACTTCGAGCAGCCCTCGGTACACGCGACGAAACCACGGTTTTTGCCGCAGATCTTCGAGAGCCGCGTGGCGAATGATTTCTTGGCCGAACCCGTGTTCTTGTTGCTCGCCACGGACGACGAGCAGCCCCGATTCCACGAGCAACTCGAGGGCATGTTCGGCAGCTCGAGCGTTTGTCCCGGCTGCTTCCACGGCCGCAACCAGTTGTTCGACGGGCAGACCTCCACCGTAGAGCGCGACACAGGCGAGCACATGTTGCGCGGCGCGTTCGCCGTCCGATCCCGGATCAAAGAACGAATCGAGGCGCGCACGCAAGAGGTCGCGCACGCCCGGAACGGCAGTCTTGAGGATCGACTCGTCGCGCGGTTGCCACTTGCCCTCTTTCCAGACGAGTACGCCGGTTTCATTCCAAACGAGCAAAGGTTGCACCAGGAAAAACGGCACTCCGCCTGCGCCTTCGACGACGACTTTCTCAATTTCTCGCGCCATGGGAGCGACGTTTTGGACCAGCTGCGACGCATCTTTGGCGGTGAGCGCTTCGAGCACGACGTGCGAGGCCCCCGAACCGACACCTTGTTCCACGCGTCCCACGAACCTTCGCAACGCGGCGCTCGGATTGGGTTCGTCTCGTACGGTCACCACGACAAGCAATGCTCCGCGTGCTTTGCGCACCGCACGATCGGCAAGCATGCGCAAGATGCCCAGCGTATGCTCATCGGCCCATTGGGCATCGTCGACGGTGAGCACGGTTGGTTCTTCCAAACTCGCCTCCACGAGCGCTTCTTCGATCGCCTCGATCGAGGCATCGATCGCCGCTCGGGTCATGGCGGCTTCGACCGACACGGCGCGCTCGATCGCATCGCGCAGTTTTCCAAGGCCCTTGGCTCCTTCAATCGCCGATCGCAACGCTCGCAAAGGTGTCCGCCGTTCCGCCGAACAGGTCACATCGATGACCCGGCCAAACCCGAACGCAGCGGAGGAATCCGTGATCGCTCGAGCCAAACGAGTTCGTCCGACACCGAACGATCCGGTCAACAAGACGACGCGCACGGTGCCTTTGGCCGCTTCTTCCGCGGCGCGCTGGAGCACGCCGATGGCCGTCTCACGTCCTACGATCCTGGGCGAATCCGACAATTTCTGCGGCGCGTTTTTGTCTTCGCCGACGAGCTTGCGGACCGCTTGATCGATCGGTTGGTATTCACGATGTTCCCCCGATTCCGGATCGACACACCGCCAAGGTTTGCCCGGAGCATGCGGTCCATCGGCAAACACCAAGCGTTTGTCCACGAGCGGCAAGTACGGCGTAAGCGGCATCCACGTGCCGTCTTCACGCACGATGTACGCCATGCCCGCTTCCACACCGTCGGGCATCGGCGCCTTCGTTTTTCGCCAAACCCCGCTTCGAACCGGCGTCCCCATGCGCACTTCGAACGTCGATGGATCCAGCGACACGACATGTCGCAAGGGCAGCGCCAAGATCGCTTCGGTCGAGTCGAGCAACGCCATGAGTTTGTCGAGGGCGTTGTCTCCCGAGCCGCCGCGATGGATGAAATCATTTCGCGCCGAAACGAGCTCCGTCAGTGGTTTTTGCGACGCAAAGGCGAGTTTTTGAGCAATGGCTGCGTCGTAAGGTTTGAGGGCATTCGCGGTCGTGCGGGTGAGATCGCACCAAGTTCCATCGGAAATACGCGCTGCTCGCCCGAGGGCTTCGGCAAGAGGCTTGGGCGCCGATGCCGTGCCCAGTTTCGCAGCGAGCGCGGCCAGACCAACGGACAAACCATACCGAACGATGCCGATTCCCAGCTCGAAGAGCCGCTTGCGCACGCCCGTCGCATCTCCATCCGCACGGGCGACTTCAATTCCCACGGCGAGCGCCGCCACAGGCTCGGGAAACGTCGCGATACGTCCGGCCAGATCGTCGAGTTGATCCTCGTCGAGCGGCTTGGGAGGCCGCAGATTGCGAAAATTACGAGGATCTTCGGCGCCTTCTTGCAGCTGGGCGTCGTCGGTCGCTGTGTCTTCTGACGGGTCGTGGGATGCTGCCACGCGCGGGAGCGTAGCGCGTAGACGCGTGCGCGTCTTTCTTCTGATTCGAAGAAGGCTTCGGCGGAGTGTATTGCTCGGTGAATCTTCGCCGTCGAGCTGTGTTTGATTGGCCAAACCAATTGTGCATCGGCATCTTGATGCTTCATCAGGGTCGCATTGTGGTAGGCTCGGCGATTCGAGGAGTGCATTCGATGAACTATCGGGATGAACGCGACGCGTTGCGTGGTCGCGTCGAGGGACTCGAACAAGAGCTGGAAGATGCGCGGCGGTCGCAAATGGACGACGCGGCGAAGCAGGCACGCATCGCGCAAATCGAAGCTCGAATGCGCGAAACCGAGGCGAATATGAATGTGATGCGCCGGGAGCTTGGTGCATTACGCGGCAATCCTCCGGCCAAGAAAAACCTCATGCCGCTTTGGATCGGCATTGCCATGGTTTTCGTCGGCGCGCTCATGTCGGCTTTTTTGCTCGTGCGGGCGCCGGCGCCACCTCCCCCGATCATCAACGTACCCACCGTGGTTACCGCGGTCCCCGTACCACCGCCGATTCCAGCGATACCCGAGGAAACGGCGAAGCCTGCTGTTCCCGTTCGTAAAACCATTGCGCAATGGACCGGCAGAATTTTGCGCAGCAATGCGGCGGGATTGGCTCCCGGCGCTGCGTGTTTGATCGACGCGTCGTTGGAGAGTGAAGGGGACAAACAGCGCGTATCCCAATTGACCGTCAAGTGTGCCGACAAGGTCATTTACAATTCCTCCGACAAACTCGAAGGGATGTCCATGATGGGTTCCGGTATGGCGGAACTTCCCGGGAAAAAGCAGGGCACGTTCGAATATTCCGTGAGCTTCAACGATACCGGAGCACGTGCCGGGGGACGCACCCAAGTTTCTCTGGATACGACACATAAAGAGGGCTCGGTGTGGAGTGAAGTCGTTCCGATGTTCCGTGTCGATTTCAGCGTTGCGGAACGCAGCGCGCCCGTGCAGGGAGAACCCCTCGTACCGAACAAGTTTCTGCTTGAAAACTATCGATGATGGTCTTGCGAAGAGTTTGCATCATGAAATACTGGACAAACCCAGCCGTTTTGGCAGCCGTTTTCGTCATGTCACTCCCCGCCTTCGCGGAGGAACCTGCGCCCGCCGCCGATACCCCCGCGCCGGCGCCCGTTGCGGAAGCTCCGAAAGAAGCGGCGCCCACGCCCGCGCCGACGGTCGCCCCGGAAAAACCATCCGCCCCGCCAAACCAAACCGAGGCTCCCGCCGTTCAGGCTCCCGCATCGCCTTGGGGATTTCATGGCGGGATCAATTTGCGCACGGACCTCGGCACGCATCCGCTGCGCATTGACGGAGGCGTCCGCTACAAGCAGCTCGATTTCATTCTGGCGCTCGACCCGATGTATTTCCTGGACCAACAATCGAGCACGGATATTTTCGCTGAATGGCGTGGGAAAAATGGTTTTTCCCCGGTCCTGGGTTGGCGCTTCAATACCATCGGCCTCGTCGATGGTTCCCAAGTGCAGCACAATTTGCTGCTCGGCGGAGCGTTCGATACGCCCAAATTCTGGGATGGTCGGGTTCGAGGTCAAGCGGGACTCGAGATGGCCATGATGCTGGTCAAACACGGCGGCGGAGGGCCGGTCGAAACGATTGGTTTCTCCGAGGGACGACGATTTGTTGATTTCATCAACTTCGCCCTATTTCTGCGTGTTGAAGTCGGAACGAGGAATTGAGCATGCGCAACTTCGCCAAACTCGTTTTCGTGCCGGCCATGGGCCTCGGCGTCGGTTGTGGAGGACAAACCGAACCTCCCGCCATCATTTGCCATAACTCCAATTGCGTCGAACCGCCGGATCCCGAGCGTGACGATTCTCCCGATGCTTTGCGAGAATCTTTGGCGGCGAAGGACGATGCCGGACAGCCGATCATCGACGGCATGGAAATGGATCTCTTCTTGCGCGGAGCCGACAATCAATGCGTCTTTGCGCACGACCTCAATCAAGCAAATCCCGCATTGGCTGTCGATGCGGCGCAAATCGTCGCTGAATGGCTGAGAAATCCTCCGGCCAAACCCACGCGTTCGGGCGGACCGTATTGGGTTTTTCTGGAGCTCAAGGGTCAAGTCGGCACGGCGAAAACCGACGTGCACACGGATGCGCAACGCGTTTTGCACGCGCAATGCGCGCTCGATGTGCTCGGTGTGCTCGCGGATGGCGCGCGTACGGGCAATGTGCCGCTGCGGGTGCGATTTACGTCGTTTTCGGCGGAATTGCTCACGGCGGTGGCGAATGCATTAAAAACGGCCGCTTGGGTGAATGGCACGGATGTGTCCGTGGGACTCGGGGCCATTCAAGGCGTATTGCGGCCGCTCGATTCGGGCACTCGGCCGCTCGACGATTATCCTGAAGACATCGGCATCGATATGGTCACCGTTCATGCGCAATGGCTTCGGGATTCCACGTATCAGGCTTATGCGACCCGCGGTTGGTTGGTCGGGTTATGGATGTTTTCGGCGACTCCGGAGACCTACGACGCCATCGAGACGTTCCAGCCGAAATGGATCACCACGGGGGAAGCCAAGACATTTTCGAGGTGGCTTGCGCGTTGATGATCCGCTCTTAAGATGAGCCGAATGCGCGATCCCATTCTCGACGTTCGTCCGCTCGGTTTTCCCTGGGAAACCACCGATCCATTCCTTTTTTGCGTTCACCACGACGACGCTTATCCGGCCGGAAATGAAAAGATGGGTCCGGCGGCGTCGCTTGCGGGACGGAACATCGGCCAAGATTTCGCGGGCAAAGATGGTTGGCGCATGTATCACGGCGATGTCGTGCCGGGATTTCCCGCGCATCCGCATCGCGGTTTCGAAACGGTGACCATCGTTCGTCGCGGTTATTGCGATCATTCCGATTCGCTCGGCGCAGCGGCTCGGTTCGGAAAAGGCGACGTGCAATGGCTGACGGCGGGCGGAGGTATCCAGCATTCCGAGATGTTTCCGCTGACCGAACGAGACAAACCCAATCCGCTCGAGCTTTTTCAAATTTGGCTGAACCTGCCGGCAGAAGACAAAATGGTCCCCGCTCATTTCAAGATGTTGTGGGGCGACACGTTGCCGCGTATGGACTTCGCCGACGAAGCGGGGCGAAAAACGCACGTCATGATCGTCGCGGGCAATCTCGGGGACAAAGCGCCTCCGGCGCCTCCGCCCAATTCGTGGGCTTCTCGATCGGACGCCGATGTGGCCATTTGGAGCATTCGTTTGGAGCCGAAAGCGACGTGGACGTTGCCTCGAGCGGCGAGTGAAAAAACCGCGCGGACCCTGTACTTTTTCAAAGGTTCGTCCTTACGAATCGGCGCCCGTGATTTTACCAAACATGCCGGTATTCGCGTCGCCGGCGATGTCGACTTGACGCTCGTCGCGGGTGACGACGAATGCGAGATTCTGCTGCTTCAGGGCAAACCCATCGGGCAACCCGTCGTGCAATACGGACCGTTTGTCATGAACAGCAGCCAGGAAATTCAAGAGGCGTTTCGCGATTATCAGCGCACGCGTTTTGGAGGTTGGCCCTGGTCGAACAGCGGGCCCGTGCACCCGCGCGAAGAAGGACGCTTTGCAAAACACGCCGATGGTCGTCTTGAAAAACGCGGCGATTGAATCGTTTCACCTCACGTCGTCAGCAACAAGTACCCGATTCCCACCACCAAAGAAGCGATCGTCACGGGTATGCCCGCCTTGATGTACGTGACGAACCCAATCTCGTCTTCGGCTTTTGCCGTCTCAATGACGATGATATTCGCCACCGATCCGAGCAGCGTCAAATTGCCCGCCAGCGTCGTGGCCAGCGCGGTCGTCGTCCAAGCCAATGTCGGGTCGGGCAAGGAACGAATGAATGGTTCACCCAAAAGAATGAACGGCACGTTGCTGACGACTTGGCATCCCAGCGTGAGAATGGCGGCGAGCGACGCGGTGGCCGCATTTCGACTTTCGGGAATCCACGGTTTGGTTGCCGAAAGCGCGGTCTCGGCCAAACCCGTCCGTTGAAATGCCGCGGCCACGATAAAAAGCGCGGCGAAAAAGACGAGCACCGTCCACGTCACGTTCGTAAAAAGCGGGGTGGGATCTCGACGCCGGACCAAAAGCAAAACAGCTGAACCCGTGAGCGCCGCAAACGCGAGGTTCGCGCCCGCCAAAAAGGCAATCGAAACCCCAAGCATGATGAATGCCGCCACGCCGACATCCCACCGTGATAACGCAACATCGGATACGTTTGTCTCGGCGACATCATTTCGAACGACGAGCCGTTTGCGAAAGAGGATATGCAGGACAAACGCCGTGGTCACGAGCGCCAAAAATCCGGCCGGGCCTCCGCGAACCAAATAATCTCGATAAGACAAACCCGACAAATGCGCGACGAGCATATTTTGCGGATTTCCCGCGAGCGTCATGGCGCTACCCGCATTCGCGCCCATGGCGAGCCCGAAAAGATAGGGAATTCGGTCGACGCGCGCTCGTTGCGCCATGGCATTGACCACGGGCGCACCGAGGACACAGACGGGGTCGTTCACGAGCAATGCGGAGAGGATCCCCGCGCCAATCGTCGTTCCATACAGCAAACCCACGGGTGACCATTGCCGAGATACGAGCAGTTTGGCGGCATGATCGAAGAACCCCGCTTCGGCGAACGCTCCGGCAATGAGCATCATCCCGAACAAAAGTCCGATCGTATTGGGTTCAACCGCGCCAAACGCACCGTGAACATCGATTCCCCACCGCGGCTCGATCGTGGCCAGAACGACCATCGCACACGCGCCCGCCAGAGCTCCCGCGGGGCGACCGATGGGCAGAATCGCGAGGCGACGGAACGCAATCAGAACGTATGTCGCTACGAACACGAGAAGGGTCGGCGCGTGCTGCATGATCTCCGACGGTTGCGAAAGGCGCAACGCTGACGCCGACATACTCCAGAACCGTTCGCGGGGACAGGGACCGGCTTCCGGCACGCTCGGGATGCGAAAATATCACGCAAATTCAACGATTTACCAAGATAGAAAAAAACTTGTTGTCTGTGCACCCCCTTCGTCGCCTAAGCTTTTCGAGGGCAGATCATGACACACGTGATCGCTGCAGGGCGAGTACAAGCTTGGGACGCCGTCGACGTGTCTCCGCGAAAAGTTCGGCCTGACGAACAGGCGCTTCAAGCGCTCGAACGTGGGGACAGACGCGCGGCGTTGGTCATATTGATGAGCGAGTATGGCGCGGACATTCATCGTTATTGCTACAAGATTCTGCGGAGTCGAGTGGCGGCGGATGATGCGCATCAGCTCGTGTTCATACAGGCATTCGAGAGTTTTGGTTCGTATTCGGGAGCATCCAGTTTACGGACGTGGCTTTACGGCATTGCCAATCATCGTTGCCTTGATGCGTGCAAGGCGAGTCGGCGTTGGTTTCATCGTTTCAAATTGGGAACGGATGACCACGACGAAGTGGATCCGGCGCCTTCGGGTGAGGATCAGGTGGTGGCGAAGAACGTGGTGGAGGCGCTCGATGGCTGCATCGAGAAGCTCGAACCGCATGTGCGTACGGCGGTTGTTTTGAGATACCAGGAGGGTTTTTCTTACGAGCAGATGTCGCAGATTTGCCAAGAAAAACCGGCGACACTTCAAGCCCGCGTCGCGCGCGCCATGCCGCTCTTGCGCCGATGCCTCGAGAAGAAAGGGGTAGATTTGCGATGAATACCAACGGATTTTGCGATCGCTTCGAGCGAGAAGGCATTTTGCGCCTCGAACGCGGTTTGTCGCTCGACGCGCATTTCGATGCGTGTCCGACGTGCGAAGTCGCGCGTCATAAATACGAAACGCTGCTCGAGGCTCTTCCTTCGGCGCAGCCGGATATCGAGCCTGCGGCGGGATGGCAATCGCGTGTGTTGCGAGCGACGGCGGCGAAAGACGCGTCGCGGTCCGGTTTTTCGTTGGCCGGTTGGGGAAAACCGTTTGTCTGGGCTGCTTTGGCTGGAACTGCGGCCTTGGCATCGGCCACTTTTTTTCGACTTGCGCCCGCGCCGCAATTCGAAGTGCAGGCGGAGACGCACGCCTCGGCGCCGACGCCGGAATTGGCGCTGATGGACGAGAAGGCGCGGGACATGACCAACGCCGCCGAACGTCCGGCGGAAGAACCTTTGCCCGCGCCGGCTCCCGTTGCGCCTCGATATCAGCCGCGACAAACGGCGCCGGTCCCCCGGTCCTTCGTGGCCATGCCGGCGACGAAAGACGACGAAGCTCCGGTGGCTGCTCCGGAAAAACCGGCGCCTGTCGCGAACAACCCCGCGCCTCGGTCGGAATCGGTCGCGAGTGCTACGGGACAAGCGCCGACTTCCGGTCGTCAGGCGCGTGTCGTACGTCCGGACAAGCTTTATGGTTTGGCCATCAAGTACCCTCCGGCGGCGATGAAGGCGAAGATTCAGGGTGAAACCAGCGTGCAATGCACCATTCGAGCCGATGGTCGAAATACGAATTGCAAGATCTTGAAGGGTCTGCCGTATCTCGACAATGCCGTGCTCAAAGCGGTCGAAGCGGCGCGTAGCGAGCCGATTCGCGTCGATGGCAAAGCGGTCGATAACAGCGATCACATCTGGCACATCACGATCACGCTGCGCGAAATCGTCGATGATCGCACGTCCGCTCGCGGTTTGCCCACGCTCAACTGGAACTGATGTCGATTACGCCGCGGTTTGGCGCGGCGTAGGCACGATTGCTACGAGCAGCAAAGCTCCAATCACCGCAAGCCCGCCCGCCGCACCGAACGCCATCTGCGCACCCACGCGTTCATACGCGTATCCGAACGCGATGTTCGCCACGAGCAGAGCGCTTCCTTCCAACGCCAACTGTCGCCCGTACGCTCGTCCGCGGTTATGCGCCGGGACAAACTCGGCCATGATCGCGCGTTGTCCGCCTTCGGCCAAACCGTAATGCGCGGCATAAAGGCCCAGCCAAATCCACGCCGTCACCCACGAATCGGCCCAGCCAAACCCGATGTAGGTGGCTCCGTACAAAAGCCACGACAAAGCGAGCACGCGTTTGCGCCCGTATTTGTCCGACGCTCGTCCGCCGGGGACATTGAGCAAGCCTTTGGCCAGCTGCAATGAAATCCAGGCAATGGGAACGAACGCCGAATTCAGTCCCAAATCCGCCAAACGGCGCAAAAGAAAAAGGTCGCCCGATTCCGCCAAGGAAAAGACGAAAAGGGCCGAGAGATAACGCTTTGCCGCGCCGGACAAACGGAACGGTTCCACTTCGGTGGGTTTGTCTCGGACGTGTTTGTCCGATGAACCATCGGCCTCGGCGGATTTTCGTGCGGCGAGCTCGGGATCTTTCACGAAAAGCAGCACCACGAGCACGGCGAGAAGGCCCGGGATCGCGGCGAGGGCAAAGACGGTACGTAAGGGCAATCCGGCGACCCATAAAAGGGCGAATGCCAAGACGGGGCCCAATGCGCCGCCGAAATTATCCATCATTCGATGAAAACCGAATGCATGTCCACGATTTTCAGCGGGCACCGAATTGGCCACCATCGCATCGCGCGGAGGTCCTCGTAATCCTTTGCCCACGCGATCCACGGCTCGAATCAAGACCGCGTGGATCGGCGCGGTCGCCAAAGCCAAAAGAGGTCTCGATAATGCGGCGATTCCATAACCCAGGGCAATGAGCGGTTTACGCCGACGCGGCTCGTCGCTCATTCGCCCCGAAATCAGCTTCATGGCCGTGCTGACCACTTCGGCGACGCCTTCGAACCAACCAAGCCAAGATGCTCCGGCTCCGATGGATCGCAGCAGTTCGGGCACCAATGGGTGAATCATGTCCGACGCGGCATCGGTCAGCAGGGACACCCATCCAAGGGCAACGACCGTTTTCGGAAGCGCATTTTTTCCAGGCGCTCGTTGTGGAGATTGCTCGGTTGGTAAAGAAGCGTCGTGGGCCATTGTCGAGTACGTTCGGGCAGCTTGGGACTGTTTGTCAAGCGCAACTATGTTCCGAGCGTGCGCCCCCTTGTCAGTTGTCAGGCTTTACGCTACTACCATGGATACCGGCGCAGACGACGGCCCGCCTCTTTATGAGTCGGCTTGCAGCGGTTACGAATGGCCAGAAGTGACGAAGAAGGACGCAGAATAGGAGAGCAAAGCGAGATGCACGTCCCTGATACGGTGATCCGGCCTCGGCTCGAGATCCTTGCCCAAGCCCCGGTACCCACGGTGCACGGGCTTTTTGAAATGATCGTGTTTCGCAGCGGCAAACAGGCTGAAGAAAGTGGTCTTTCGCCGGATCACGTGGCGCTCGTGATGGGCGATGTCCGCGGAAAATCATCCGTGTTTGTCCGTGTGCATTCCGAATGTCTCACGAGCGAAGTATTCGGGTCGCTCAAGTGCGACTGCAAAGGGCAGCTGGAGGCAGCGCAAGCGGAAATTGCGCGGCGCGGTCACGGGGTTGTCGTGTATTTGCGTCAAGAAGGCCGCGGTATTGGTTTGTCGAACAAAATTCGCGCGTACGGATTGCAAGCTCGAGGGCACGATACGGTCGACGCCAATCGGCTCCTGGGTTTGCCCGACGATGCCCGCGATTATGTCGCCGCCGCGCAAATGCTCGAACATCTGGGTATCGTATCGATTGAATTGATGACCAATAACCCGCAGAAGGTCGAAGCCTTGCGCGAATTGGGGATCGACGTCGAACGGCGCGCTCCCGCGCTTGTCGGGATAAACTCGTACAGCGGCGCTTATCTGGAAACCAAACGAGTCCGCATGGGCCATTCGGTTCCGCGCATTGATATCAGTGAAGTCGGCGCAGCGTACGCCGAAGGCATCGCCGACGCGGAATAATTCCGGACAAACCTCGCCATCAGCTCTTTGATCAGCCCTTCGATTCGGTTTTCTTCGCCGAACCAGCTCCGAGCCGCGCTTTGAGGCGCGAAGCGTAACCTTCTTTGTTTTCTTGTTTGACGCGGGAAATGGCCAAAGCGTCGTCGGGAACGTCTTTCGTCACTGTCGTACCGGTCGCGACATAGGCGCCGACACCAATGCGCACGGGAGCCACGATTTGCGAATCGCTCCCAATGAATGCGCCTTTGCCAATCTCGGTCTTGTGTTTTTTGAACCCGTCGTAATTGCAAAATATCGTTCCTGCGCCGACATTCGCACCTTCGCCGATATCGCCGTCCCCGAGATACGCGAGGTGATTGGCTTTGGCTCCGCGACGGACGACGGTCTTCTTCGTTTCGACGAAATTACCGATATGCGCTTCCGCTTCGATCTGCGATTCCGGACGCAAATGCGAAAACGGACCGATTTGCGCCTGTTCACCAATGGTCGACGACGTACACACCGAATACGGTTTGACCACGGCACCCGCGGCGACGCGAACGTCCGTGAGCACCGAGCCCACATCGATTTTCGCCCCCGAACCGATATGCGTTTTGCCTCGTAAAACCACGTGATGTTCGATGACCGCGTCGCTCTCGATCGTCACATGCGCGTCGATGCGTGCGCCGGCGCGAATGGTCGCCCCCGCACGTCGCGCATTGTCCGCAATACGCGCATACATGACCTCTTCCGCCGCCGACAGCTGCGCGCGATCGTTCACCCCGACGAGCGTCGCCGTGCTCTCCGTTCGGACAAACGCAACATCATCAACCGTCGCCGCCTGAGACACGATATCCGTCAGATAAAGCTCGCCTTGGGCATTGTTGGGTTGGAGCTTCGCCACCGCTTCGCCCAGAAAATCCATGCGCGCCACGTAAATGCCCACGTTCACTTCGTTGATCGTCCGTTCTTCAGGCGATGCGTCGCGATGTTCCCGAATGCCGGTGATGCGTCCCGTATCATCTCGCAGGATTCGTCCGTAGCCCGTGGGATCCGGCGTTTTTGCCGTCAGGAGCGCCAATGCGGCATTTCCCAGACAAACCTCGGCCAGGTGCGACAATTCGGCGGCGTTCACCAAAGGCGTATCGCCGCACAGAATCAGCACGTGTTGCGCGGCCGGATCGAGCACCGGCAGGGCGGATCGCACCGCGTCCCCCGTCCCTCGTTGCTGCTCCTGCACCGCGGTACGGACACGATTTCCGTAGGTTTTTGCCAGATGCGCCGCGAGTTCGTCTCGACCGTACCCCACGACCACGACGACATCGCGACAACCCGCATCGAAAGCGGCGTCGACGACATAATCGATCATCGGTCGACCACACATTTCATGCAGCACCTTGGGCAGCACGCTCTTCATGCGTGTGCCTTGGCCGGCGGCGAGGATGACAGCGGTGAGACCATTGGGCGCGTGATTCGTCATGACGCGCGCAACATAGCAGATGGGCGATACAGGGGAAGGGTTCGTCGCAGTGATATGCTCGGACGTTCGTAAACCACTCGGGTGAAGTGCCGAGGCGTTGTCTGTCGAGGCGTGATTGTTCCAAGCTGGGCTTCGAGCGATCCGGAGCAGCCGAGGCGGGGCATTGCGTCAAGGTGGGTGGCGAAGGTCTTCAGCGAACATGCGCAAGACTCATCGCATCAGGAATCGATTATTTTCACGCGGCTCCCGTCACGAATTCGTCATACACCCATAACTCTCGCGTTATGACGCTTCGCGTATTGCGTCAATGTGGTCGAAAGCTTGCTCTGCGCGGCGTTTTCCGATAAGAATCGCAACATCGTGAAAGCTAAACTCGTTTCGCTTTGGAACTGGTTCGAGATTGCGACCATCGTCATCGTATCGACGTTTCTCGTGGCCTTCCTGTTTGTCTTGACGGTCCCATTCGATCGCGTACGCCGCGTCGTCGGCAGGTTTTTTCGCATCTGCGGCACCATGCTCGTCCGTTTCAATCCCCTTTGGAGCGTCAAAGTCTCGGGCTGGCAAAAGCCTCGAGGTGCCGGGCCGTTTGTCGTCGTCGCCAATCACCAATCCATTGCCGATATTCCCGCCATCAGTTACTTGCCTTGGGAAATGAAATGGGTTTCGAAAGAAAGCAATTTCAAAGTTCCGGGCCTGGGTTGGATGATGAGCATGGCCGGCGATGTGCGCTTGCGTCGAGGTGAAAAAGAGAGCGCCAAGAGCGCCATGGCGCAATGCAAGTGGTACCTCGATCGCGGCATGAGCGTCATGCTTTTTCCCGAAGGCACTCGTTCGAGCGACGGGGAAATCATGCCTTTCAAAGACGGCGCATTTCGTTTGGCCATTGAAACGGGTTATCCGATTTTGCCGGTCGCCGTCGCCGGAACTCGTCACGCCATTCCCAAAAATTCGTGGGTCTTCGGCGTGAAATGCCAAGCGCGTATCGAAGTGCTCGAACCCATCGAAACCAAGGGTTTGACCATTGACGATATGGACGATCTCAAGGACCGCACGCGCGGATTGATCGCCGCTTCGTTCGAGCGTATGGGCAAATGGATGCCCACGCTGCCTCAAGATGCCGGATCGGAAAACGCCAAATCCGTGGCGACCGCCGAAGCTCCGTCGGCGTAACCGCGATTGTTTTTCCGTTTTTCCTCAGCCGATCGCCTTGCACGCCGCCGCTCGCACCATTACGCTCCGCCACCATGAAATCGGACGCCTGGCCGTTCGTTCCGCCCACACACCACAAAAAGCTCGGCGAAAGCCCATTTCGAGTACGCGGTACGGTTTATGCCGGCTACTTATCGTTTATCCATACGCAATTCCCAGGTGGGTTGACCGCGGTTTGCGCGCAAATCGACAATAAGAACGTCGAGGGTTTTCTCCGCGACACGATCTTTCTCGCCGCTTCGTCGTACGACATCGAGGCGCTCATGTATGTCATGCGCGTGCTCACGGAATGGACGAAGACGCCGCTCGACAAATTGGTGCGCGAAGGTGCACGTCGGGCTGCCGAAGCCGATGTCGTCGGCAAATACCGCGCTCAACTTCGCAGTGCTTCCGTCGAAGAAATGGTTCACCGATTGCCGCGTATTTTCATGCGGTACTTCGACCCCTGCCAATCCGAGCTCACCCGGGTCGATGCCACGAGCGCCGAAATGCGTATCTCGGGATTACCCGCATCGGCGCTCGGCTTTTACGTTTGGCCCAATGAAGGGTTTATTTCCGGCGCCCTCGAATCCGTCGGGGCGCGCGATATTCGGTTTTCGTGGAGCACGCCTGTTTTCGAGGGAGAGGTCGAAGGGGTTCCCGTGCAACGTATGCTTTGTCGTATGATGTGGACAAACCCGTCCGCGTGACCTGCGTATCAGCGGCACATCGAAATAATCATCGTCTCCAAGATCGCTTGCGCCGGCCGTCGAGAACTCTTTAATGCGCGGTCCGCTTCGGCCAAGAGCAATAACCACACATTGAGCGTTCCTTTCGGCAACGATTTCAATGTCGCATGGACGTCTTTCGCTCGAAATGGCGGAACCCCCGCCGATCTCGCCGCATCGTCCAAACTTTGCCCCGCTTTCAGCGCCGCATCCAATTTCACGAGCTGCCGCACGGACCAAGCCACCGTGCCCAATAACTTCAGGCCGCCTTCTCGAGGGTCCACAACGTCGGCCAACGTCGCCATGGCCTTGTCGAGCTGTCGTTTGGCCAATGCATCCAATAATTCCCATACCGTGCTCGAACGCACGCGCGTCACCATGGTCGCTACGGCGTCATCGGTAATGGGTTTGCCCTCGCCGACGAATAAGGACAAACGTTCCACCGCGTCCGCGACATACCCGAGCTCCGGACCGGCAATTTCCGCCAAATGGTCCGCCACTTCGAATGAAATATCGTGTCCTCGTTCCTTGGCAAACGATTTCACGACATTCGGTAAATCCTTGCGACTTATGGGATCACAGGCGACGACGAAATTCTCTTTTTTCGCCATCGTCATCAATTTTCGCGATCCATGGAGCTTCGTGGCGGATAAGACGAGCACCGTACTTTCAATGGGCGCTTTCGCATATTCCGCCAATACATCGAGCGGATTTCCGGAGTCCTTTCCGCCTTTTTTCGTATCCGCTTTCGCCGCCGGCGCATCGTCTTCGTCGTCGTCGCTCTTGCGAGCTTCCCAGCGTTCGAGCCCTCGGGCCAAGACAAACCTACGTTTGGCCATCATCGGGACCATCTTCGACGCCGACAAGATCGACTCGACCGTCGCTTCTCCCGCCGTGAATTTGTCTTCGTTGAACCCCGCGATGCCGCCCTTCATCGCTGCATCCCGCAGCGCATGCACCACTTTGTCCGCCAAAAACCGCTCCTCGCCCACCACGAGGTACACCGGCTTGAGCGTTCCTTTTTTCGCGTCCTGTTCCGCCTGCTCGGGAGTCACATCCGTTCGCTTCGGGCTTCGTCATCGGCGCGTCAAGCGATACCTTGCATGTCGATGATCGATCGCTTGTCTCCCATCGAGCGTCCCGAGGGCCGGCCTTCCGGATTCCAGAGGTGGCGCGAACTGTTGTTTCTCCATTGGGAAGTACCCGCCGATGCTCTCGCTAAGTTGCTCCCGACAGACCTCACGGTCGATACGTTCGAGGGCAAAGCTTGGGTCGGCGTTGTTCCCTTCACGATGCTCGACGTTTCACCGAGGTGGTCACCGTCGGTACCAGGCATCTCGAACTTCCACGAACTCAACGTGCGCACGTACGTGCATTACAAAGGGACAAACCCTGGCGTGTGGTTCTTCAGTCTCGATGCTGCCGGAACGATCGCCGTCACGATCGCGCGCATGGGCTGGAGCCTGCCGTATTTCCGTTCGTGGATGAACCTGAAGAAGACCGGCATCACGAACGAGTACTCGAGCACGCGGCTATTCCCCGGGCCGCGTCCCGCCAAGTTCTCCGCCAAGTACGACATCGGCGATCTGGTTGGTCCTGCCAAACAAGGCACGTTCGAACACTTCCTCGCCGAGCGGTACATCTTGTACACCCAACGCAAAGACGGGCTCTACACGGGGCGCGTGCATCACGCGCCGTACCCGTTGCGTCAAGTAAAACTCAAGTCGTGGAACGAGAGCATGATCGCGGCTGCGGGTTTGACCCGATCGGACGCCGAGCCGCACGCGTTGTACAGCACGGGCGTCGACGTGGATATCTTCGGTCTCGAAAAAGTTGTTTGACCTCCAAGTATCAGCCGGATGTGGCGAACTTGCGCGTCAGTTCCTTGGTGATGTTCTTCTGGTGGGACTCGATCGTCCCGCCGCCGATTTCCAAGAGTTTCGCGTCGCGCAAGAATCGCTCGACCTTGTACTCGTTGCAGTAGCCCCAGCCTCCGAGCACTTGCATCGCGTTGTCGGCGACTTCCTTGCCCACGGGCGCAGCAAAAAGCTTCGCCGCATCCGTACCCAAACGGTTTCGTTTGGTCGGACCAACCTCGCGCGCCACCGAATACACCAAGGCTCGGGCCGCTTCGGTTTTCGCGTAACTGTCCCCGATGTAGCGCTGAATCTGACCGTGTTCGGCGATCGGTTTGCCGAAGCTCGATCGCTCCGTCGCATAACGAACCATGATCTCCACGCAACGATCGGCGATGCCGAGGCTCATCGCGGCCAGCGTGAGACGCTCGATCTCGAGGTTGCGCATCATGTTGCGTACGCCGCCGCCGACGCTGCCGAGGACGTTTTCCTCGGGAACGAAGACGTCTTCCATGATGATTTCGCCGAGCGTGCTGGCGCGCATGCCCATCTTCGGCGTCTTGTTGCCGGTCGACAAACCAGGCATGCCTCGTTCCAAGACAAACGTCGTGATCGCGTCGTCCACTTTTGCGTAGACCAAGAACACATCGGCATCGACCGCGTTCGTGATGAGCGCCTTGTGTCCTTTCAAGACAAACCCATCGCCTTCGCGACGCGCCGTCGTCCGCATACCGAGCACATCCGTGCCCGCGCCGGGTTCGGTCATGCCCATCGCGCCCACGTGTTCGCCCGAGATGACTTTCGCCAGGTAACGTGAACGTTGGTGATCATTGGCGGCGTAGAAGAAGTTGTTCACGAAAAGCATCGCGTGAGCGAGGTACGCCAGGCAAAACCCCGGATCGCTCTTCGACAGCTCGTGATGCACGATCACGGCTGCCGTCGCATCCATTCCCGCTCCGCCGTGCTCGGAGGGAATCGTGATGCCGTGCAATCCGAGTTCTCCGACGCGTCGAAACAGATCGAGATTGAGTGTTCCGGAACGATCGTGCTCCTCGGCTTGAGGCTCGACGACATCACGCGCAAAGCCACGCACCATTTGGCGCAGCATTCGATGCTCTTCAGTGGGGTTTTCAAGGTCGAACACGACGTCACTCATGGCGCGACATTACCACGATCGCGCAGCTCCATGTCCACGCCCCGCGACGAGAACTTCCGTGCTCGCGCGCCGCGTTTGGGATGACCAACGCCGGTCATATTCGTGTCATGAAGGCGTTTGCGATCGCGTCTATGCCGGGCGGGTGAATCGGGATATACGATCGGCGGTGAACCCCGAACATTTGGAATTTCGCCGGAACGAATTCGTTTCCGAAGACAAAGCTCGCGTTCATGTTCGCTGGTTGGGAACGGCCGGATTCGAGATTCGTTGCGACGAACACGTGGTGCTGATCGATCCGTACATTACGCGGGCGCCTTTGCGTCGCTGCGTATTTGGCCGTCTCACACCGGATCTCGAGGCGATTATGCATTTCGTGCCTCGCGCCGACGCCATCGTCGTGGGTCACACCCATTTCGATCATGCGCTCGATGTGCCGGCCATTGCGCGACAAACCGGGGCCAAGGTATTCGGATCCCGTTCGGCCATTCGCCTTTGTCGAGCCGCTAAAATACCGGAATCACAACTTTCCATGGTCGAACGTGAACCGGGCGCCGACGCGATCACGGCCGAGGTCGGACCATTTACGTTGCGGTTTGCGCCGAGCGCGCATTCGCGATTTTTGCTGGGCCGAGTGCCGTTTCCCGGGGACATTGCCGATTGCGACGACGTACCCGTCAAAACCGCGGATTATCGCTGCGGGGCGGTTTTTCGCGTTGAAATCCAAGTGGCTGGACGAACGATCGTTCACTTGGGCAGCGCCGAATTGACGCCAGGCGGCATTGTCCCGCAAAACGTGGATCTTTTGCTTTTGTGCGTCGCGGGTTGGCGATCGACACCCGATTTGCCCGAACGGGTCATGCGCAGTTTGTCCCCGGAGCGCATTCTTTTATCGCATTGGGACAACTTTTTCGAACCGATGGATCAGCCGGCGCGGGTTTTGCCGTCGATCGGCATGGCGCACCTCGTCGAACGTCTCGCGACTTTGTCGCGCGACGTGCGTACCGGGACATTGCCGATTCGCGGCGAGGTTGGATTGTAAAACTTTTTACGGAAGCGGCTGGGCCAGCGATTGCGGTTGCGCTTGCGGGGGCGACCATCGAGCGCGCAGGGCGGCGTTTCCATCGAGCGCGTGATAGACCTCGATGAGCCCCGTCGTGACGAGATGTTCGAGCATTCGGCGGCGCGCATCGGCGGAAGGATCGAGGCGGCTCGATTGCCAGCGCGTGACGAAGTAGTTTGCCCCGACGTACCCATTGCGGAGTCTTCGTTCCGCGGCGCGAAGCTCTTCAATGAAGTAGACTTCTTCTTCGGTCGGTTCATACGTGGATCCCGAGGCTGGGACTTGAGCCGACGCGATCGTGGGGGCCGACGATGACGGGGAATCGGCGCTCTCCGGACGTGATTGCGACGATTCGGTCGCTTCGTCTTCGCCGGCGGTGCCGTTTGTCGCAACGATCGGTCCCGGCGGAACGGAAGGCGACGATTCTCGAGGGGAAGTCGCCGGAGCCGCCAGAGAAGGGGCGGGGGAGGCAAGTAACGTGGGGGGCGAAGCGGGGGGAATTTCTTCTGCGGCGTAACGCGGTTCCGAACCGGGTGGAACGGGCGGCATTGCACCTTCGGCGTCTTCGAAGGTGGACAAACCTTCCATCAAGTCGATATGGTCGAAAGCAGCCTTGCGCAAACGTGCCGACAACCCCGCGCGTCCCCAGGTCGAAACATAAGCTTGGCGCCCGATCGCCCGCACACCTTCAATCGCGGGGGCATGATCGGAATCGCCGGATACCAGCACGAGAATGTCGAACGCACCCACGGCCGCCAGACGAAGCATGTCCGCGACCATCGTCGTATCGACTTCTTTTTCCTGTGTATATCGATTTTCCGCTCCACATGCGGCGCACTGAAACATCGTCGTTTTCCGGGGAAAACGCTTGACGAAAAACCCCGGCTGAAGTTCGAGCATGTCCAGGAATCCGGCCAGCTTCTTCTGCCCTTCGGTGACCGCTGCGGGCCCCATCTCGATTCCCGTATAGTAATAGGCTCCCCAAAGAAGCGAACCGCCAACGCGCTCAACCAACCACTTGGAAAGTTTTGGAAACGTCAGTCGACGTCCGGCTGCTTCATCGCGCCAACCGGAGTGGAAGTTCTTACCATCGAAGAAAATACAAACGCGCATGTCACCGCCACAGAGCAAAAATGATCACCGGATCAGGGTTGTACGGCGATGTTCTATACTCCGAACAACGTTCGGTCAACCTTTCACATCGTTTTGTGGACCAATGAATCCTGCTTGGGTGCGTACGCACGTCGAACGCTGCTTCTCACCGGGCTTCGTACCCGGACCAACACAATCGCAATCATTACGTTGCGTGCTGCGAGACTTTCACACAGAGTTGAAACGGAGTTACTTAACATAGGCACTGATTCTTGGTACGTCATGAAATCGTCAGCATTCGAGGGTATCCTTGTGCATTTTTCACGATTCGTTCGGTTGACCGCAGCCTCGTCGGCAATGCTTTTGGCGTCATGTCGAACCGCCGATTCCAAACCATTGGATGACAAATCGAAGGACACGCCCGAAATGAGTTCCACTCGGGCCGCGCCATCGGCCAACGCGCTGCCGAGCGCAAAAGTGGATATCGGCACGATTGTCGACGCCTCCGCGGACGCACCCGAAGATGGTCTTATGAGCGCGGCCCCGATGGACGATGCGGGACTCGATGCGGCAATGGATCCGGACGCGCTGATCGAGCCTCCACCGCCGCCTCCACCCTGTCC
>CAYSYX010000053.1:23954-32654 GCA_964435055.1 uncultured Polyangium sp.
CATCGGTCGATATTGCGTCGATCGCTGGGAAGGGCACCTTGTCACGAAAAACTCGGACGGGTCGACATCGATCTGGCCGCATTACACACGTCCGGAAAACGCCGAATTCATTGCGGCGGCGTCCAAAGGTGCGTTTCCTCAAGCGTACATCAGTCGAGTCGAAGCCAAACAAGCTTGCAACAACGCGGGCAAACGCTTGTGTTCACGATCGGAATGGATGCGCGCTTGTAAAGGTTCGCGCGGATTCCGCTACCCTTATGGCAATACCGGCAAACGCGGCGCGTGTAATACCGGAAAAGCGCATTTGTTGTATACGTTTTTCGGGGCGAAACGCGGCGGCTGGAGCTACGAAAACTTCAACGACCCGAAACTCAATCAAGAACCCGGCTTTTTGGCGAAGTCCGGCGATTACGAAATCTGCCATTCCGATGAAGACGTGTACGATATCGTCGGCAATCTCCACGAATGGATCAACGACGACGTCGGCACCGACATCGAACAAGTCCTGGAAAAAGACGGCGTGGAACGGAAAGAACAACCCTGGCGCGCAGGCAATGGCATGTTCATGGGGGGATTTTTCAGCACCACCGTCGAACATGGTCCCGGATGCACCTACACGACCATCGCCCACGAACCGACGTATCACGATTATTCGACGGGCTTTCGCTGCTGCAAATCCGCCGTGCTTCCCGAAAAACCCAAGAAATCCAAGGGCAAATCGAAGAAGTAGGTTTCTTCTCAAAATGGCGCGGGTGCAGGCGTCGTTGCCGGAGCCGCAGGAGGCATGGCAATCGGCGCCGCGGGTTTGTCTTCGGGCTTGCGCGTGCGCTCTTTTTCAATCAATGCGCCAAGGTCATTTGCAAAACGCCCGCGCAAATCCTTCCATTGCTCGGCCGCGAGCACGTCGACCTTTTTGCCGTAAATCGTCGTATAACTGTCGCCGCGTTCGTCTTCTTGGACCAAATGCCCGTACAAATATCCATTGCGCACATCGATGACGAACGTCTCGACGTATCCTTTCACGAGCGTGTCGATGAACGGAACGAAGAAAATCGGCACAATGAGCATATTGAACGACACGAGCGGATTCACGCCGCCATTATGATATCCGTGATCGACGATGACCAGCACGTCCGTTTTGGCGCGAGCTGCCAAAAGGCGTAGTTTTTTAACGGAAACATCGGCGGGGGGGCCATAATAACCACCATTGTCCTGGTGCCTTCGTTGACCCGTGACGAGCAGCGGAGGAATTCGGTAATTGCTGGAAACACCGGGCATCGTCGACAACGTCTTGTCGAGATCGTCGGCAATGGCCGGGTCGAAGGTATAGTAGGACAAACGAATGTTCGAGGTCGGCATCTGCGGGCGCGCGTCGAAGGCTTTGCGAATGTCCTCATCGTCGATTTCCGCTTCCGCATCGATCTGAAAATTCGCCGTGCGCGAAGGTTGATAAGGCCCGCCGCCACATCCCGTACCCAACGCCAGGGCAAACAGGGCCAACATCCCAAATACCTTCATTTTCCGGTTTCGCTGCTGCATGAGTATCCTTCCGAGCGACAACAACGCGATCAAGGCCTGGACCTTACACCCTACGCGCCGTATGTCTTGCGCGTATAGAGCGTTTGTCGGCACCAGTCCAGCTGTGTTTACTATGGTCAAAAGGGGGTTTTGTCCATGTCGCCCATCACGCCGTCGCAGCAATTGCGCTTCGAACCCGTTGGTAGGCACCTGATTCATCTGGACGGAGATACGATTGTCCTCATTGTCCGTGGTCCGCTCACTCGCCCCGATGTCCAAGAATTGTTCGCAGCGTTTCGACGAGTCCAGGTCGAGTACGGGCGGCTTTTTATTTTTTATGATGCCCGGGAAGCCGGTGGGATCGAAGCCGATGCGCGTCGGTATGCCGCCACGGTTCCCACGACGATTCAAGAAGCGGATTTGCAGGTCGTGTTCGGACTTTCGTTCGGTTTACGGACGGTGCTCAATATGGTCCTTCGCGCGCAAAGATTATTGCACAATCGCACGGCCAATTTTCATTTGTTCGACACGGAACAGAATGCTCGAGTGTTTTTCGAAGCTGAACGCGAGCGCATGCGGCTGGAGAAAAAGCGGTGAGTATGCTTATTTCGTCGCGTCTTTGCAACAACGCACGCCGGTCGAATAATCGAGGTAATTTTTCGGGTGCGCCGTAATCACCGCATCACATCCGGCGCGCGTCGATCGGGCATAAAACCCGCCCGCAAATGCCCCCGGTCCTTCGTCGATCCATTCGTCCAAATTACCCACCATGTCGTAAATCGCATCCTGTCCCCAGCGACTTCGGCATTGTGGAGATTCACCGGTCGATTGAAGCAATGTTTCTCCGTGCACCCGCACGCGATTGAGGCGCGGATCCAGGTGCCCGATCGAAGCATTATCGTGAAGCGTCGCCGCCGGATGTACATCACGATTCACATTGCAGACGCCGTCCGTGTAGGTATCGCCATAAGGGAATTGTTGGTCGTCTTCGCCTCGACATGCCAGGACGAACTCGACCAATGTACACAAACGTTTTCCCGCCGATGTACAAGCACTTTCGGCAACCAGGCCCGTAATGTATCCGTTGGGACGAACGTGCGGCAAGGGCACGGCGCGCACATCGATTTTCTTTCCGCGTTGCCATTCCGGAATGAATGGCAAGGGTAAAGCTCGGGCAAACACGCCCCCCACGAGGCTTCTTCCCGTGGCCCAATCCCCGATGGCAATATCGAATAAATTCGGCGTGACCGGGAAATCCGGCGCCAAGCGTTGCCCCGTTTCATTGTCGACCATCGTCGCCTCGAACCGGTCGACACACAATTTCCCATCCACGAGCACCATCTCCGGCGGACAAGGGGATTTTGTCGGGCCGCCATTGCCATTCGTCAAAATGGTGGGACTTGCCCCGGGTTTGCCCATATCCTTCAAGATGCGTATTTCCGGTAAAACATCCATGCCATGGGAAAACGTCCCCCACCAACGAAGCGAGCCGTCCGGCGCCCATACCGGATGACCCACGACGCAAATACCGGGGGCCGCCAATGCTTGTACTTCGACAAACTGTCCGGGAACAAGCGAAGGCACGAATTTTTTCCCCGGCACGCCGTCTCGACAAACCGCGTCCGCCAGTCCTTCCGGCCAAACCGCTTCGGCCAAGGTTTTTCCGTTGGCATCGGCCCAAAGAACTCGAGTACGCTCCGCGTCGATACGCCAGGTGTTGCCGTCGGGTAAAGGCACGATCCATCGATTCTCCGAATCGACCGAGGCGGTGATATCGACTTTCGCGGGCTGCTCGATTTCCGTCACTTCGCCTTTGGCGTCGACGCGATATTCGCGACCGTCGACCACACCGCGTCCGCTGCCGTCCGGGAGCAGCTGCGCATACGTCATCCGCACGCGTCGCGCGAGAAACGGCGCCGGCTCTTCGGTCAACGAACCGTCGCGTTTGACCGATTGCAACGAGCGTCCGTCGTTTGTCACAAAGTACCCTTTGTCACCCGCCCAAGCAACGAGCTCGGGATCGTTTTTCGGTTGACCGGGACGACGTTTGGGGGCGGCTTGCCAGAGCGATTCCCACGTTTTGGGATCGGCGTTTGGTCCTGCGCCGGGATCGATGCCGCAAATCAGGCGTGGCAATGCCGACGTCAGCACGTCACCCATTTTGGTGATTTCACATTCGCCGCCGCGAGGGTTTTTTTGCGTGAGCAATGTCGGCTGACCCTGTACGTCCACCCAACGCGGCCCGGAAAAACCGCGAATGAACCCCCAATCGTATTCGCCTTCCACGACGAGTTTTTTGCTCGTTTCGTCAAATCGATCGTATTCGTCGATGAGCCCCGATTGAATGCTCGCCCATCCAAGAGCCGCAGGTCCCTTGGAACTGGCTTGGACGGCTGTCGAAGGTCGTTTGCCCTTCTCGAACCAGGCCAACAGAATGCCGCGCGGCGTCGCTTTGGCGTCGACGAGGTTCATACCGAGCAGCGGCGGGACGAATTTCAACCCCGTCCTTTTTGTCTCGCCAAACCCATCGCTCGTCGCCCACGATACGAGCACGTCCATATCGCGTTGCACGATTTCGACTTTTTTCTCGATTTGTGATTTTTTGGCGGGCGTCTTTTTCTTGGTCGCCGGTTTTTTCTTCGACGGGGCCGGCTTCTTTTGTGTTTTCTGTGAAGAAGGCTTGGAGCCGGGTTTCTTGACGTTGTGCGTCTTGAGCGGACTCGGTTTGGTTTTCCGAACGGAGCTCGCAGGCACGGATTTCTCGACCTTGACGGTGTGTTCATCGAGCGAGATCACGGCCAGCTTTTGATGGGATACGGTCACCGCTTTCGCGTCGATCGCCGCGCACGTTCGCGCTTCGGCATCCGCGCGATCGGGCGCATAACGACGAAGGCACAAGTTGTCTCCATCGCTCGTCACCAGGTCGTGTTTGCCATCGCCGCGCGCAAAAGCGGTCACGACAAACTCGTCGCGAAGGCGCAACACCGGTCCTCGATGCCCCGCTTCATCGATCCATCGGACAAACGATTCTCGCTCGTCGGCTCCATGCGTCGCCAGAAGTACGGCGCGATCTGCGGGCAGAGGCTCGACGCTCGTCGGTAGATTCTTCGCCGCGGTCGCGCCAAGAACCGTTCGTCCCGGAACGATTTCCTCCACGGGCGCCGCGGGCGTAGCCGCCTGAGCGCTCGATGCGGGCGTGCTCGCGATCGCCGAAGTCGTCGGTGCGGGCGTCGTCGCCGCACGGTGCGGCGAGTGTTCGGCGGGAGAAACCCCGGAACAGGCCGATGCCCAGATCAGCAAGGGCGGAACGGAAAAGGACATGAAACGTAGGCGCAAAGTCACGGACGCGTTCCCCTATACTCCGTTCGCGACGCCGGCGCACACAGGAATTGTGCTCTGAGCGTTGGAATTCGGGGGCGCGGCAATTGATTGGAGCTCAAAAGAAATGGATCGGGTGAGCGCGTCGTGAGGCGCGGAATTTGTGGTGCGCGGGGGCATGCGCAGGTGTGGTCGACATGAGCCGCATGGGTTTTTTGCGGGGAAGACTCGACCTGCGTTCGATGATTCGCTATGTTGTTTGGTCGAGGGTCATTGGCGATGAGCAACAAGCTGGACGATGAACTTGCGCAGGCGGCGGGGCTTGGATCTGAGGAATCGGCGCGTACTTCGGCGCCTCCGGTAGCCGTGACCGAAAAGCGGGTAGCGGCACCGAAGGCCAAGACAAACTTGGGGCTTTTGGTCACGCTGCTCGTCATGGTGGGCGCGCTCGTGGCGCTTTTCATGGTCGGCTTCAAGGATGCGGCGATTTACGCCACGCCCGTCGATCAGCTGATGGCCCAGAAAGACAAACTGATGGGCCGCAAGGTGCGCGTCGAAGGCGAGCTCGTGCCGGGTTCGTTGGTAAAGCGCGACAAACCTTGCGAATATCGATTTACATTGCACGGCAAGGAAAACAAGGAAACGCTTGCGGTTCGGTATCCGCAATGCATCGTTCCCGATACGTTCCGCGACGTACCCGGCGGCGGCGTGCAAGTGACGATCGAAGGATCGTTGAAAGCCGCCGACGATTTCGAGGCGACGTTGGTCATGGCCAAGTGCAGCTCGAAATACGACGCGGAAAAGCACGAAATGAAGCCGGGCGAAGGTTTGCCCGTCAATTGACCGGACAACCGCTCGTTTCGTCCGTTCAGAAAGTAAAACCCACCCAAATAATTCTTGACGCCGACGCGTGGTTTGGATTTCCTCGCGCCATGGGGACCTTGTTTCGTCGCGGGCTCGTGCTGGTGTTGGCGACTTCGGCATTCGGGCCATTTCGCGAAGCGCAGGCCCAGGAAATCGATATGCAGGGCGGGATCATCGCGTGTCCCGCCATCTTGCTCATCGATACGATCCCGGCGAATCTCGAGTGGACGTATTGGGTAACGGGTGGTGGTGGATTCGATACGGAGCGGACCAAAGAACGTTTTGGCGTGCTGGGCTTGGGGATGGAATCGACGACGGCTTTTTTTGAAGCCGGAGATAAATATCAATATGGTGGTCCGTACGAATTTCGTGGAGGCCCGTGGTGGAACCTTGTTTCGGACTTGAATGGAATGCGCGCGGAAGGCGGATTTCTACTTTCGTTTGGACAAATCCGTCACGCGCAATGGGGAACGTATACCGTGCGCGTGGGCGGAGGCATGGGTGACGACCGAATGGGTTTGTCCCCGCATTTCGTCGTGACGTTGACCGGCGGTATTCGGTCGGCCCTGGGTCGATACCACGAACGGGGAGCTTGTGACCCAAAACCGGGGCCGAAAGCCATTGACAGGGCCGATACGTTCCGACTTTTTGCCACGACGCGGAGCACATTGGCCAACGATGCTCCTTGGCAATTCACGTTTGGGGTCGAATTTTCGCCGTCGTTTTTTCTTCCCCCGTATTCACTCGGGAAATGGATTGGTTCGAACCCCTGAAATCGTCGCCGAGCCATACATTACATTGATGCAACACGTATTCATTTCGCGCTTCCATTCATAAGGCCATTGTGCGAAGCTCCGGTTATGCTCCGACGCGCTTTTTTGGGGATCATTGCTCTTGGATCATGGGTTTCGGCTTGTTCGGATTCGACGAATACGAAGCCGCCGTCCAATGATCCTTGCGTACGCGTACCCGATGAATTGCCCGCTCGAAAGCCGCATACGCCGCGCTGGGCATTCGAGCCCTGGATCTCCAAAGATATTTCCGACGGTCCCGATACGTATGCATTCGTCAAGGGGTTTCGCGATCGCGACATTCCCGTCGGCGTCGTCGTCTTGGATAGCCCATGGGAAACGCATTACAACACGTTCATTCCCAATCCGGCACGATATCCCAATTTCAAGACGATGGTCGATGATCTGCACAAAGACGACATTCGAATCGTTCTATGGATAACGAATTTCGTCAATTCCATCAGCTATGATTTTGAAATGGGCGGCGACGCGTACACCGGACCATCGCCGAATCTGGAGGAAGGCGAAAAATGCAATTATTTCGTCGATGATGGCGCGCGTTATTCATGGTGGAAAGGATCCGGAGCGGCCGTCGATTTCTTTAATCCTTCGGCGACGGCTTGGTGGCACGAGCAGCAAAATACGGTGCTCGATGCGGGAATCGATGGCTGGAAATTGGATTTTGGGGACAGTTACGTCCGAACGGATATGGTGACGACGAGCAAAGGGGTCGTGCCGCACCAAGAATATTCCGAGGCGTATTATCGTGATTACTTGAGTTATGGCATCAAGCGCCGAGGTAATGACTTTTTGACGATGGTGCGCGCTTGGGATGAATCGTATGATTTCCAGGGGCGCTTTTTCGCGCGAAAAGAGGACGCGCCGGTGGCGTGGATGGGGGACAATCGGCGCGATTGGGTGGGTTTGTCGGATGCGCTCGATCATGTATTTCGTTCCGCCGCCGCCGGTTATGCGGTGCTCGGGTCGGACATCGGTGGATACTTGGATCGCGACGACAAGGATTTGCTCGGACCGGAAATTCCGCTGGATCCGGTGAATTTCGCGCGGTGGACGGCGGTGGGGGCATTAAATCCGTTCATGCAGCTTCACGGGCGGGCGAATATCACGCCGTGGACCGTGCCGCAAAACAATGACGAAATCGCGAACGTGTATCGATATTGGTCCAAACTGCACCACGAAATGGTTCCGTTTTGGTACAGTTTGGCCGAGGAAGCGCACGCCGCGGGGACGAGCACGTTGCATCCCGTCGGCGGCATGGAGCAATGGGCGGGCGATTATCGATATTTGATTGGAGATGCGTTGCTCGTGGCACCCATTCTGGATGATTCGGGCAAGCGGAGCGTCACGTTGCCCCCCGGAATGAATTATTACGATTTTTGGGCGCCCGATTCGGATCCGATCCAGGGCGAAACGGTCGTCATGACCGACCATTCGATGGATTTGCAGAAAATTCCCTTGTATTTTCTCGCGGGCGCGATCATCCCCATGCACGTGGCGGATGATGTGACAGGGTTTGGCTCGGCCGCGTCAAAAGACAAATTGACGATACTTGCATTTCCCGCCGCTCAACAAACGACCTTTACCCTACATGACACCGACGACGCTACGACGCACATCGAGATCGGCGCGAGTGGCAATGGTTCGTCCGTACTTCTCTCGCGAACGCTCGTGGAGACGCTCGTGCGCGTGCGGGCGGAAGCCAAGCCCACAAGCGTCAACGTGGCGGGCAAACCCGTGATGGAGCACGCGGATCGCGCGGCATTCGATGCCGGTTCGTCCGGGTACTACCATGATGCATCCACGCGGTCCGTGTGGGTCAAAGTTGCCCCAAGTGCCCAGGAAACGATGATTGAATTGCAATGACGATCCGGTCGAGGTGAATTCCATGAGTCGGGGAACACGTTCCTTTTTTGAATATATGAACGATGAAGTCGAGCGACCGTTTCTCATAAAATTGCTCAATGGCGGGCTCGATGATTTGGCGCGCTTGGATTATGCAAACGTGCTCGATTCGCGCGACCCGGAGCGGGCGGAATGGTTGCGGCTCGAGGTCCGGTTGTATTCGCAAGCCACGGCCGATGAATCGATTCACCGGCGCTTTCTGGAAATGTCGCGCGTCATGGGGTATGAATTGCAGCGTTTGATGCGGCGCAGCGATGTTTTGAATTGCGGAAGTGCGCTGAAAGAA
>CAYSYX010000054.1:0-32515 GCA_964435055.1 uncultured Polyangium sp.
TCGTTGCGGCGTCGAACGCAGGCTTTCAAGCGTTGCACGGCGAGTTCGGCATGATGGCCGATGGCGTCGTGTATCTGCCGCCCAAGCCGTATGCGGCCACCGTTGCGGTGCTTCGTGATGGCAACACGGCGTTCGGCACGTGGCCCGAGGATCAATCGATCCCGACGGATGTGCTCTCGTATCGCCAGAACATGACGGTGCTCGTGCAAGACGGACAGTTCAATCCGTACGGACGAACGTGGTGGGGCGGGACGCCTCCGGGTTGGGCGGACAAGACGCACACCGTACGTACCGGGATGTGTTTGACCAAGGAGAAGTTTGTCGCGTACTTCTACGGCGCGGACCTTGGGCCCGAGGGGTTGGCGCAGGCGATGATCCAAACGCGCTGCTCCTACGGTCTGGCGCTCGACATGAACGCCGGGCACAGCGGCCTCGAGTTTTACACGGTGGCGCGAAACGAAGATTTTCCGGCGCTTGGACGGCCTTTGCAGAACGATTGGGAGGCGGAAGGAACCGTCTCGGGGATCGATGGTTGGAAGTTCCGCGGTCGAAGGTTCATTCGCGGCATGGGGCTCATGAACTTCCCTCGCTACATTCGCCGTGAAGCGCGCGACTTCTTCTACATGACGTTGCGCCACATGTTGCCCGGGACAAACATCACGCCGATCGTGCAACCTCCGGCCGATGGGGAAGGGGTTTTTCGAGTCAAAGGTTTGCCCCAGCATGGTTTTCCCTACGCGCTCGCGGTGACGGATGTGCGGATCGACGCGGCATTTCCCGATGTGAAAGTGCGTCTCGTGAAGATCGATCCGCGCGTGGTGTCCGCATCGCCCGCGACAAACAAGGTGACGGGAAAAACCGTTGCGGTGCTGGACGCCGGGCCTGCGGAAGCGGGAGCGACGGCGCCTTCGTTGTGGTCGTCGCCGGGTGGATTTGCGATCGGCAACGAACCTCCGGTCGAAGGCGCTTTGCGCTTGGCGACGGGAACGACGGCCACGCAAACGGCCGTTGCGGCGGTGGGCGTGCTCGATGTCGATGGGATGCTGCTCTACGCGGAGCTCGCGACAAACGGTCCGGCGCCTGCGGATGCGGCGAAAAAGATCGATGAACTCTTGGCGCACGCGGGGGCTTCGTCGCGGGTTCTACTGGCCAAACCTCTCACGCTCGCGCTCGGGGGCGACACGGATCTCGGGGGAAATGCCATGCACGCTCCATCGACGGCGACGGCGGTGCGTTTCACGCGGATCGAAGCTCCGGGGGCGAAGCGAATTCACGAAGCGACGCCGGTCGTGCCGCTGACGACGTGGTATCCGCTTCAGTCCAAGCGGATTCGATACTTCAAGAAGCCGAAAACCGAAGAAGCCGGGGGCGGAGATGCGGCGGGAAACTGAGGGCGTGGGGATTTCCCGTTCTTCGTTTTCGGTGCGCCGGTGTTGGGTGGACCTCTTTGTGCGGGCCAAACCTGCGGCAAGGCGGGTGAAGACTTCGCAACAAACTCGCGAAAGTCTCCAAGCCCGAGTAGTCTCGCGGTGTCAGTTTTTTCCGTTGTGCATGCGCAGTTCGTCCCAGTTTCGCAAACTGCGACGAACCTCTACTCGCGTGAAGCGAAGTGTGCGAAGGGTGTGTCCCGTCGTTTGCGGTGAGTACCGCAATCTCCTGAGGAGTGGCTGAACATGGCCGATGATAAGGGCAGCAGCGATTTGGACGTCTTCGAGGGCCTAGCCAAGAAGGGTCCTCGCGCGACGATGCCGGGATTAGTGGCTCCTCCGCCGTCAGGTGGAATTCGTAAAGGCACGCTGATGGGCGGCATTGCGCCGATCCCTTTGCCCCCGCCGCCGGGAGGTGGAGTTCCGCTCCCGCCGCCGCCAGGCTCGTTGCCGCCGCCGGGGGGCATGCAAACGCGTCCCGGTGTGCCGCTTCCACCGCCGCCTGGTGGAGGTGTTTCGTCGCTTCCGCTTCCACCACCGCCCGGGTCCTTGCCGATGCCGCCGCCCATGAGTGGTGCCGCGGTTCCGCTTCCGCCTCCGGTGGCATCGGTTCCGCTTCCGCCGCCGCCCGGTGCGATGCCTGCGCCGATGCCCATGCCGATGGCTCCGCCGGTGGATCCCGCCGCCGCTGCGCAACCGAACAAGTCCGTCGACATGGACTGGGACGACGAAGAAGAGTCCACGCATGTCTTCGACGGCAAGATGCCGGGTGATGGAGGTGCTCCGACCGCAGGTCCGCAGCGTCCTCTGCCCGCAGCGGGAATGCCTGCCGCAGCCGCGCTGATGTCGGGATCCGGAGCATCGGTTCGTCCCGCCCCACTGCCGCCTCCGCCCGGTGCCGTGCCGCTTCCTTCGGCCGTGCCGTTGCCCGGAGCCATGGGCGCGGTGCCTCCGCCTTCCGCATTGCCTTTGCCGTCCGCAGTTCCGATGCATGGCAATCCCGCGCAAACGCTTGCGTCGCCGTCGATGCCTTTGCCGTCGATGCCTCCGATGTCCGGACCGCCGCAAACGGCGCGATCGGAATCCACTGCGGTTCGTCACATCCCGGATCTGCTCGGCACGATGCCCGTGCAAGCGCAGCCGCAAGCTTCAGGCGGAAGCAAAGCCGGCATCATCGTTTCGATCGTCGCGCTTCTCGCCGTCGCGGGTTTGGCCGTCTTCATGATGATGCCCAAGAAGGGCACGTTGAAGATCGATCTCCAAGCCAAAGGCGGCGGCTCCGTCGACAAGGCCGAGATTTTCGTTGATGGTCAAAAGAAATGCGACATCACGCCGTGCATCGTCGCGGATCTCGATCCGGGATCGCGCACGGTCAAAGTCATCGTGCCGAACGCGGGACCCGTCGATCCGGTCACGGCCACGGTCGAAGCGGGCAAAGAAGTTCCCGTGATGATCACGGTCGATTCGGGTTCGTCCCCGACACCTCCGCCGGTGCAAGCGAGCGCCACGGGCATCAAGATCCTGGCGGCGACGCCGAACACGAAGGTTTTTCTTGATGGAACCGAAAAAGGCACGCTTCCCGTCGACTGGAGCGACGTCAAACCCGGATCGCACAAGTTGAAGTTCGACGGCGGCGATCGTTACGAACGTCTCGAGCAATCCGTCGATGTCGAAGCTGGCAAAGTCAAAGAGATCGGCCCGATCAAGCTCAAGGTCCTCAGGGGTCAGATCATCCTCGAGCTCGCGACCGAAGGTGCCGAGGTCAAACTCGTCAACAGCAAGAAGGTCGAGAAGAAGATCCCGGAGAAGGAATGGAAGAGCCAGCCGGTGAAGATCGAGCTCGATCCGACCGAAGGTTGGAAGCTCGTCGCGACCAAGAAGGGCATGGACGACTTCACGCGGGACCTCGCGTTTGACGACGGCAACGCGGAAAAACCGATCAAGATCGACCTCGCGGCACCGAAAGCGGCGAGCACCGACACCGCATCGGGATCCGCGACGGGATCGGCCAGCGGTTCGGCGAGCGAAACGGGTTCCGCTACGGGCTCGACCGGCTCGACGAGCACCGGTTCGACGAGTACGTCTTCGGGTGGTTCGACCACGGCGCCCACGAGCACCGGCGCGGGCACATCCACGACGGACAAGACGCCGCCTCCCGCGACGGGCAACGGCACGCTCAACATCAACTCGATTCCGGTCTCCAAAGTCATCCTCGACGGCAAGCCCTTGGGCAGCACGCCGAAGGTCGGCATCAGCGTCCCGGCCGGATCGCACACGGTCGTCTTCATTCATCCCGACAAGGGCAAGAAGACAGTCTCCGTGACGGTCAAAGGCGGCGAAACGAAGACGGCTGCGGTCAAGTTCTAACGACTGCCCGCCGATGGTGGGGCCGCATCATCCCGCGCGGCCCCGAAGATTCCCCCCAGAAACATCCCCAACAGCGGCAAAATCACCGCGGGCAATTCGCCCGCCGGACCGCTCGTTCCATCCAGCCAAACCAGATTCAGCCAAGGTAGCGGCAACGAGCGGATCACGAACGTCGCCAAAAAAGCCATGGCGGCTCCGGCGAGCGCAAAACGAAGGCGTTGATTTCGCCTCGAGGCAAATCCCAAGACGGCGCCGATTCCGCAGCTGCACGAATAACCGACGACCACTTGAAGGTACGATCCGGAAAAACCAATCAAGCCGACGTAAGGAACGACGAGCGCGGCAATGATGGCTCCGAAAAGCAAACCCAGGGTGACGCAGATGGCCACGCGAATCATCGTTTTACGAAAAATGCCGTGCCGATACCTTGATCGAGGCTCAGCAGCGTGAGGTGATAAGCGGCGAATCGAGGATCCGCCAAAAGGTCATTTCCCGCCGCATCGTAGGTGCGATCGAATCCTTGGGAGAGCAGCAAGACGACCGCGTCGGGATTACGTCGAAAAAAGTAATCGACGATGTCTTTGGACGTGCGCGCTTCACGGGCCAGGTATTTGTCGTTCAGT
This sequence comes from uncultured Polyangium sp., assembly GCA_964435055.1. Taxonomy (GTDB): domain Bacteria; phylum Myxococcota_A; class Polyangia; order Polyangiales; family Polyangiaceae; genus Polyangium. Next base: position 4,418 of record CAYSYX010000054.1, read on the forward strand.
TTTCCAAAATCGATCGTTTCGAGGTTCGTGCGATAAGGAATGATTCCGGCGTCGGGATAGACGGCGAGCTTCAATGTCGGCGACGCGTGACGATGCAGCCAAGCTGCGACGGGAACGTAATGGAGCTGCACGCCGCGCATGTAGTTGGAGCGATAATTGTATTCGTTTCGCCATTGCCCGAATGCCGTGGCGAAGGGCAGATAGACGCCGGCTGCGGTCAGGAAAAACGCCGAGCGTCGAATGGCGGGGGCGGCGGTGAAAACACGCCAATGGCGATGCAATTCTCCGAGAGCGAGCATCACGAGCAGCATCGACAAACCAAATAAGTGAAAAGCAAACCGCTCCGAGTAATTCATGACGAGATCACTGCGGGCGTACGTCAATCCAATGGCGAGGTAACCGAGGACGGTACCAAATGTGAAGATGCGTCGCGCCGCGCGAGTCGCATCGGAGTGCCGGGCGGGCGTTTGTCCAAGGCTCCGCGCGAGAAGAACGACGACCATTGCGGCGATGATGCTCGGGAGCAAGTATTTCTCCGCATGCATCGAGAATGAAGAGAGGAAAGCGCTCGATTGTCCCGGCGCAAGCTTCTTTGCGTAATAGGTATTGGGGAAGAAATCGCCGAAATAAAGACGCCGAAAAAGATGCAATGCGCCGACAGGCGTGACGAATCCAAGCACCGTCGGCAGCGTCCACGCACGCCACGCGGAACGTTCATGCACGAGCACGGCCAGGAAAAACGCTCCGCCGACCACGATTCCTTCCGGACGCGTATACGCGCAAAGCGCGGCCAAGATCGGCAGAAGCCAAACCCGCCCCATTCCCGGTTTTTCCTGCGCGCGTCGCGTGGCGACGAACGCACAGGCGACCGTGAGCAAAATAAATGTTTCCGTTTCGAGGCTCGACATGGCGTGGGTTGCCTGTTCCGGAGCGCATAAGAACAAGGCTGTGGCGATCGCTGCGGCGAGCGGGGAGATGCCGAGGGGAACGCGGGCGGCATACAGAATGCGAGCCCCGACGAACCAGGCGACGATGCCGATTACGGATGTCGCGGAAATCGGGGGCAGGTGGAGCCATGTTGCTACGGTCATCAAAAACAAAAGCGTATATCCGGTAAAACCTTCGACGGGGACTTCGCCGGCATTCCACACGATTTGTCCGTGCGTAACGAGGTTCTCCGCATACCGCGCGACGATATAGGCGTCATCCGCGTGAAAGTGCGGACGTTGCGCGAGCATGACCAACGCCGCGAGCGTTGCCAAAGCAACGAGGATCAGCGGCAGATGGGGAATGGTTTTTCCGATCAGGTCGGGCCCCGACGAAGACGGCGAAGGCCGGCCGCGTGGAGTCATGGTTGCGCGCTTTTCTCGTCCGCGGCGGCCCACGCATTCCACGTCTGAGCGCAACGAGTATCGTCCGGGCGTCCGCCGCCTGCGCAATAAGCAACATTGAATGGCGGTCCAAGAATGTTCAGCGTCGTTTTGCCGACGAAAGGAACATCGTTTCGGACAATTTCGAGCCACGCCGCTTGGCGACGCTTGTAACGATCCAATTTGGCTTCGCCGATCAATGTGCCGAGCTGACGTTGCAGGTTGTCGCGAAGTTCTTCGTCTTCGGTCACGGCCAACGTGCGCTGAAGCAATCGAATCGCGGCCTCGCGTTCACCCTGTTTGCTCAAGATATGCGCACTGCTCACCGCCGACCAACCGGCGCTTCCTTGATCCCCGCCGAGTTCCGCGGCGCGGGCGAGCATGCGGGCTCCATCGAGCTTCCATTGCGTAATTTCATTGGGATCTTTCAGGAAGGATCCGGGCGCAATGAACGCGACGAATTGACCCGCCGTCCGCCACAAATCGGCATCGAGCGGGCGATTGCGCAGGCCCCGCTCGAGAATGGCGCGGACACGATCACAATCTTCGCGTTTGGCCTCCGTCGCCTGCAACGTAATGAGCGCGTCGGACCAGAGGTACGGCGTGCGAAATTCGGGATCGAGGGCATTGATGGTATCGATGAGGTCGGCGACGGTGTCGTAACGCCGCTTGTCGGTCATGCGCAAACCCTGGGTGACGAGCACTTGCGCCCATAAGACATCGGCCAATGCCGAGCGATATCCCAGCGACATCGAGACGACCTGTTCGGGCGGCGGGAGCAGATTGACGTCAATCGCATCTTTGGCTTGCAAATGAGCTTCGGCGACTTGGGATCGCACGCCGGCAATGCACACGATTGAAATAGCGACGACGGCGATCGTTTTCCCGATATCGGTTTGGCTCGGCATTACTCGACCTCCCTGTCGACGTACATTCCGGGCAATACGCGGGCGGGTTGTCCGGGCAATCGTTCACCGCGGACTTGGAACGTGGAGAGTTTGCCGTCGCCATCGAGATCGCCATGGGCGGTGGCGACAAACCGCACGGCTTGCGTGGCGGCGTCCGTTTCACTCTCAAAACGGAAGGAAAAACGGTGGGGCTCGTCGATGCGAAAATTCAGCGTACGCCAAGTCAGATGTTCCCAGATTTCCGGAGGATCGGTTACCGAAGCGCCGCGAGGAACTTCGGTTGGTGTCAGGGGAACGGAGGGCGGAAAGCTGATCTCGTGAGGTTTGGAATTTGCGTACGCGAGGGTGTTCGAGACGAGTTTGTCCAAGTAGTCGACGGGTTCGGTGAGTTTGGAGGCGTGAAGGTTACGGACAAACGCAGGAATGGCGACGGCGAGGATGCTTCCGGCGATGGCGAAAGCGATACTCATCTCGACGGCGGTGCGCGGGCGCAGCATGAGGAGGGTTGTAGCGCGGGAGCGAGGAATTTTCCAGTTGTCAACGGGTTTGATAAGAACAAACCGCAAGTCTACAAAAAGGCCGAGGCCCGAACCAGTTGGTCCGGGCCTCGCGTTTTACCCTATGCGGGGTTCGTCGGCGTTCGGCAAACGATCATTCGAATTCGTTCGCAAGGAAAACCTGCGTCGAACGAGCGAGTTGCTTGGTGTTGTCGTCCACGTAACCCGTGAGCGTGAAGTAACCGAATTCCGTGCCGTCACCGTCGAGGTCGCCCTTTGCGCCGGCTTCGAAGTATTTCGCGCCGAGCGGCGTAGGAGCGCCGGCAGCCGATTCCGTGCCGAGCGGCGTGCCGTTCTTGGTGTAACGATATTGGAAATACACCGCGTCATCCATCGTGAAACGGAGGCACTTCCAACCCGACGTCGACGTGCCGGCGGCGAAGTCCGTCGTGCCCGTGTTGTTCGGTTGGTACTTCTTGCCTTGAACGTCGGCAATCGCCGTCGGAACGATGGTCGAGCTGTCGCACAGGTCGTGCGTGACGCCCGTGGACGTCGTGCCGAGAGCGAGCATTTCGGATTGCGCGAATTCGCGGTCATACGCTTCCGAAGCAGCGCGCGACATACGACCAATCGCGTTTTTCGCTTCCGAGGTCTTCGCGCTCTTGAGGTAACGATTGACGCCGAAAATCGCGAGCGCCGCGAGAACGCCGATGATGGCGACGACGATCATGAGTTCGACGAGGGTAAAACCACGCTTGGCGTAACGATTGAAAGCACGCATTGGACGAACCTCTCTTCTTAGTTACCGGGGACAATCGCGTCATTGGTTTGACGCGGGATACGGGGCCAAACACATCACCGAGGACGACTCGAATGATGCAAAACTCGACTTACTTCAAATGATCATCTTCTCGAAAGTCGACGACCATTGTCAAATTAAAAATGCATCCTCCAGAAGATATTCACTCACGATCACTCATCATCGCCGTGCGTCGGCTCGACACAAATATTGCCCGCGACCGAGGACGAAGCAAATAAGGACATGACTCCATCCGCGTTTTGATCGCCCGCGGCTTGCACGACAAACCATGGACCATCGACCTGCGCATGCGCTGCCGCCCAATTGGTACAATAATCAATGACCGGCACCGGATTCGGTTGCGGCGCAATGCCCGCCTGGACAGCATAACCAAAACGAACCGGACCGTCCGTGACGACATTGAGCTCTCGCCAGCAGTCATGTTTGGCTTGACCAACTTGCCCCGTGTCCCAATGCCGCTTTTTATCGTCCGGCGTCGCGGGATACCAATCCGTGAGACCCGCTCCGCAACCACGGTATTGAAATGTTTCCGCCCGAATCGCTTCTTCCGATACTCGAATCGCTTGCATGACGGCTTTGACTTCCGCCGCCGCAGCCGCGCGCATGTATTTACGAAATCCAACAACGCCAATCGCCGCAAGAACTCCAACGATCGCAACGACAATCATCACCTCGACAAGCGTAAAACCATACGCGCGTCTCGAGCGCCGGCTTGCCGCGTTTTGTCCTTCTTGCGTCACGCGCGCAAGATAAGCAGAAGTCATGCCAGGCTTTTGTTCTTTTGCACGATCCAAACCCGATCCGATAAAATCTCCGATATTCACTTGCATTGGTCACACCTGTCAAATTTTTGGAGTACCTAATCCTACCAAAAACGATTTTCGCGGGTGACAATATTTGTCACTTTCGCTCGAAGCCGGTGACAATTACCGCCGATGACTCAATGCGCTAGGACCCGAGATCGCGGCCTCCGCGTCATCTTCCTCGTCCGTGGTAACATCCGTGTCCAGGCCGTGCTTCGTCAATCGATAACGCAATGACCGAAACGTAATGCCCAACGTTTTCGCCGCCGCCTTTCGCACGCCTCCAGCTCGCTCCAATGCCTGCAAAATAAGGCGCCGCTCGAGCTCCCCCAGGACCTCGTCCAGGACACACCCCTCCGGCGGAAGCTGCCATAATAATGGCGCCGGGCTCGCGGACAAACCACTCACCCCCGCGGGCAAATCGCCAAGCCCAATGGCCGGACCGCTCGCCAATGCAACCGCCCGCTCCATCATGTTCTCGAGCTCCCGGACATTGCCCGGAAATGAATACGCATCCAATGCTCGCAATGCTTCCGGCGTCAATTCCCGTACGTCCTTGGCCATCTCATTGGCGAATCGCTGAATGAACCATTGCGCCAATCGCGGCACTTCCCCGGTCCGCTGACGTAATGGCGGAAGCTCGATCCGAATCACATTGAGACGATAATACAAATCTTCGCGGAATCGTTTTTCGCGGACATCCGTCTCGACGTCCCGATTCGTCGCCGCCAAAATGCGAATATCCACCGGCTCCTCGATACTCGAGCCCACAGGGCGCACGCGCCGCTCCTGCAATACACGCAATAGTTTGACCTGCAACGATTGCGGCAATTCGCCCACTTCGTCGAGCAATACCGTTCCACCTTTGGCTTCGCGAAACAATCCCAACGTACGCGTTCCCGCTCCGGTGAATGAACCTTTTTCGTGGCCGAATAATTCGCTCTCCATCAGCGCTTCGGGCAATGCCCCGCAATTGACGACCAAAAATGGCCCCTTCGCCCGATCGCTGCGCTCGTGAATCGCCCGGGCAACCCGCTCTTTGCCCGTTCCACTTTCTCCCGTAATCAGCACCGTCGTGCGCATCGCCGCCGTCTTTTCGACGATTTCCCCGACCTTCGCCATTGCGGGACTCGTGAACAAATCCCGCGTCGAAGGTTCGAGGCGCGAAATCTGCGCCTTCAAACTTTGATTTTCGAGCTGGATATTGTTCTTTTCGAGCGCTTTTTGCGATAACGCCAGCATCTCGGCCGGCGAAAATGGCTTCGTGACGAAATCGTACGCGCCCTTCTTCATCGCATCGAGCGCGTGATCGACGGTCGAATAGGCCGTCATCACAATGACTTCGGTCGCCCCGCTGCGCGCTTTCGCCGCCGTCAATACATCCATTCCCGTTCCGTCCGGCATCATCAAATCCGTAATCACCAACGGAAACGGCTGCGGATTCTGCTGTAGCGCTTCAATGGCTCCTTTTACGCCCGGCGCACACACCACCTCAAAGCCTTGACGACGAAACGCTATGTCCAGCACTTGCCGGAGGGCAGGTTCGTCATCCACCACCAAAACCTTCGGTGGCCCCGAGGATGCATGGAGAGGCATGGAGGCCATGCTGCATCCGTACCACGGTCCCGCGCGCTTGCCTACGGCGACGAATTTCGGTCAAAACACGCCGCGGAAATGCCCGAGATCACTTGCATGCGTTCGGATCCACGGGCAATCCGTTGACTTTCTCCGTGAAGACAAACGTCGTCGGAGCACTCGCATCCTGACCGACCGTTTGCTGCACCCATCCCGTGTCGCATTCCTGCGCTTTGATCACCGCTTCGTAAAGACCGTCCTGATCCCGATCTTCCACCACGACGCCCAGCCCCGTCGCCTCGTTGAACACCGTCACGAGCGCTCCTTGAATGCAGGATCCCGTCACCGTCCACTCGCTCGTCGCCGTTTGTACCGAGAAACTCGTCGGCGCATCCGGCGGCGGCAATGGCAACGTCGGACTCGCGCACCCGGCCGCGACCAGGAACGACACCGCGGCAAACCATCGAGAAAAAGTGCGGCGTTTCATGATGATTCAACAGCCCTGCACAAAACGTGCCTCGTTGAATTATGCGCCTTGTTCGTCTCTACAACCGTTCGGCGAGACAACTAAGTTGACACAATGCGCCCGTCAGTTTGCACCACGCGCAGCCGTTTCACCGGCTTTTTCACCACCGGCGGTTCGATCACCACCTCTTCATCCTCCGCAAACAACTCGCCGACCAAATCGTAATCGCTCGCTTGCGTGATGCGTACGCGCCGGAATTCCCCCGCCCGCGCTTCACCCCCGGACAAATACACCTGCCCGTCAATGTCCGGCGCTTGCCCGCGATGACGGCCCATCAGCACGTATTCGTGTTCGTCGCTCGTTCCCTCGACCAACACTTCGAGCTCCCGACCAATCAATGCCGAATTCTTCGCGTGGGAAATTTTCCTCTGCAACGCCATCAGCTTGCGATGTCGAGCCGCCGCTGTTTTCGCCGCGACTTTGCCTTCGAGCTCAGCACTGGCCGAACCTTCTTCGTCCGAATAACGAAACACCCCGACGCGGTCAAACTCGGCCCACTTCACGAATTCACACAACTCGGCGAATTCCTCATCGGTTTCTCCGGGATGACCGACGATGAACGCTGTTCGAAACACGAGATCCGGAATCGACGTGCGCATACGCGTGACGAGCTTGCGCAAACGATCGCCCCCGTGACCTCGTTTCATGCGTTTCAACATGCCGTCCGCCACGTGCTGCAATGGCATGTCCACATAAGGCACGACGCGCTCGTGATGCGCCAACAACTCGATGAGCTCCGCCGTGATCGTCTCGGGGTACAGGTAAAACAGGCGCACCCAATGCACGCCCGATACATCGGCCACGCGTCGCACCAGATCCGCGAGCGAATGACGATCCGCTCCGGAAAGATCCCGCCCGTACGCAATGGTGTCCTGCGAGATCAAATTGATCTCTTTCACGCCCATCGAGACCAGCTGTTCGACTTCCGTAACGACATCTTCGATCGGTCGTGATCGCTGAAGTCCACGCAGTTTGGGGATCACGCAGAACGAACACGTTCGATTGCAACCTTCGGCAATCTTCACGTACGCGCTTCCCGAAGGCGTCGAGAGCGCTCGCGGGTCCGAAGCTTTGACGACCCAATCGGCGGGATTGCCCACGAGGATCCGCTCGGCTTGTCCGGACAATACTCTTTCGAGCGCCAACATATCGCTCGATCCAAGCACGTGATCGACTTCGGGCATTTCGGCGGCGATTTCATCGGGATGCCGCTGCGACAAACACCCGGCGACGACGAGCTTCTTGCACTGGCCGTCTTCCTTGAGCCGCGCCATTTCGAAAATCGTGTCGATCGATTCCTTCTTGGCTTCACCAATGAATCCGCAGGTGTTGACCACGATGACGTCGGCTTCGTCCGCGTCTTGCACATGGTCGTATCCCGCTCGTTTGGCGACCCCGAGCATGACCTCGGAATCGACTCGATTCTTCGGGCATCCAAGGCTGACGAAATGAATGCGACGCGAAGGCATCTCTTCGATCCGCACGTTCGGCAATGGCTTCTTACGCGTCATTGGTTTTCCTATGGCGACTTCATGAGGCGAAGCGACTCGCAAAGCGTTCGAACAAGTAAAACGCATCGTGCGGGCCGGCCGCGGCTTCGGGATGATACTGAACGGAAAATGCTTTGAGCTCCGGCAATTCCAAACCTTCGCTCGTGCCGTCGTCGAGGTGCACGTGCGTCGTGCGCGCCTTGCCCCCAAGTGACGCGAGATCCACGGCGAACCCGTGGTTTTGCGTGGTGATCTCCACGCGGCCCGTCGTGAGGTCTTTGACGGGCTGATTGAGGCCGCGATGGCCGAATTTGAGCTTGTAGGTTTTTCCTCCGACCGCCAACGCCAATATTTGGTGCCCCAAACAAATCCCAAACAGAGGCTTTTTCCCGACGAGCGAACGTACGGTGTCGATCGCGTACGACACGGCGGCCGGATCTCCCGGACCGTTGGAGATGAAAATGCCATCCGGCTGCAAATCGAGGATCTCCGCGGCGCTCGTGCGGGCGGGGACCAACGTGAGGCGACAACCAAGGTCGGCCAAGGAACGCAGGATGTTGCGTTTGATGCCCAGGTCGAGACAAACCACGTGTCGCTCTCGGGCCTGCTCGACGGGACGAATGACCCGGAATGAATCGGATGTTTCGGTCCACGCGAGTTTTTCCCGGACGCTCACCCGTTCGACCAAATCGAGGCCCTCCATGGCGGGAGCTTCTCGCGCGCGGCGAATGAGCTCTTCGGGAGCCGCAGCGCCGATCGCGCCATTTTGCGCCCCGCGATCGCGAATCGTTCGCGTGAGCAGGCGCGTGTCGATGCCCGACAGAGCCACGATGCCGTGTTTGACCAAGTACTGATCGAGCGTTTGGTTGGCGCGGTAGTTGGACGAAATGGCCGAGAGATCGCGGACGATGAATCCGGCGACGTGGGGACGTCCGCAGACGCTTTCATCGTCGGCGTCGTTGATGCCCGTGTTGCCGATCTCCGGCGCCGTCATCGTGACGATTTGGCCGCAATACGAAGGATCCGTGAGGACTTCTTGGTAACCCGTCATGCCCGTCGTGAAGACGACTTCTCCAACGCTCACGCCCGGTGCGCCGCACGCAACGCCCTCGAAGACGGTGCCGTCAGCCAGACATAGATACGCTCGTTCGCCGCTCATCCTGCCCCTTGCTCCCAGCCAGGTACGTTGTTGTGCACGATGCGACCCGAAGCCATCGTCAAGAGCACCGCCCCACGCACGTCTCGACCAAGGAACGGTGTGTTTTTGCTCTTCGACCGCAGACGTTGAGGTTCGACTTTCCAAACTTGTTCGGGGTGGATGAGACAAACATCCGCCCGAGCGCCCACGCGCAGGCTGGGTGCGTCGAGACCAACGATTCGCGCGGGAGCCGTCGTCAATGACGTGATGAGTCGGCCAAGGGAAAAGCGACCTTCGCGCGTTCGTTCGAGCAGCAACGGAACGACGAGCTCGAGGCCGATCATGCCGGGCGATGCCTCCGCAAACTCGCAATCTTTTTCGAGCGAGGAATGCGGCGCGTGATCGGTGGCGACCGCGTCGATCGTGCCGTCTTCGAGCGCTTGGCAAAGAGCTTCGACGTCTTCAGCTTCGCGCAGCGGCGGGTTCACCCGGCACGCTGTGTCGTACCCGATGACGGCCGCGTCCGTGAGCGACAAGTGATGCGGCGTGACCTCCGCCGTGACGCGTATCCCGCGGCTCTTGGCCTCCCGCACGATGCGTACGGCCCCGCGCGAAGAGATATGCGCGACGTGGTACTTGGCGCCCGTGAGTTCGGCGAGAAGAACGTCTCGCGCGACGATGATGTCTTCGGCGACGCGCGGCCATCCACGTAGTCCAAGGCGCGTGGAGATGGCGCCTTCGTGCATGAGCGAGCCTTCGGTCAGCGTGTGATCTTCGGCGTGCTGAATGACGGGCAGGTCGAAGTTGGCGGCATATTCGAGCGCTCGGCGCATCACCGCGCTCGACATGACGCATCGTCCGTCATCCGAAACGGCGACGGCACCGGCATCCTTCAAGTCGGCCATTTCGACCAGTTCGCTGCCTTTTTGACCGATCGTGATCGCGCCGATGGGATGCAATTGCGGTCCGCCGATCGAACGGGCTTTCGCGACCATCGCTTCGGTGATGCTGCGCGTATCGTTGACCGGGCGCGTGTTTGGCATGACGCACACGTGGGCAAACCCGCCGGCTGCTGCGGCCGCAAGACCCGAGGCGATGTCTTCTTTGTATTCCTGCCCGGGTTCGCGAAGGTGCGCGTGCAAATCGATGAATGCGGGCGTGAGGAGCAGCCCGTCTCCCCGAATGATTTTCGCGTTTTCAGAGGCGCAAATCTCCTGCGTGGCGGCGTTTTGGCCGACGCGCGTGATGACGCCACGTTCGATGACGACATCGACGACGTCATCGAGCCGAGCTGCAGGATCAAAGGCGCGTACGCCTGCAATTACGAGCAAATCCGGGGTGCGCAACGAACCAAACATCGAGCGCCTCACTAGCACAGTGTTTGGCCTGAGTCCTTTGGTTCGCGGTCCGTTGACGGATCCGGTCGTTCTCGAAAACCGTGGTCGCGATCGAACGAAAAACCTGCGTATTTTTCGCTCGATTGTTCAGGTTCTCCGCCGCTCGCCACGTTGATTCCTTCGACTGCTCGGGAGGGCGTCGTACGTTCGCGGCACGCACGATTTGCGCGCCTGGCGCGGGTTTTTCGCCTGTCTTTCCCGCAAGGCGCGGGATAGACATGCCGAGGGGGAACAAGAAGTGGAGAAAAAACAATGAGACTGCAGAAATCACGCCCTTCGCGGCCTGTATTGCTTATGTCTCTCATGAGCACCGCGCTTGCCGCTGGTTTGTCGATTGGAACACTCGCGCGAGCCGAGACGCCGGAAGCCGCTGCACCTGAAGCCGCTGCGGCGACGCCTGCACCTGCGGCGAAGCCGGCGCCGCCACGTTATTCGATGCCCTGGATGTTGCGCCCGGTAGCGGCGGGGAACGTCGTGCGGGCCGATATGGCGTTTGCCTTTTCAAACGTGCGCGATACGCAGCCGATTCTGTTTCTCGGGAGCCTCAAGGTTCGTCCGAACCTCGCCGTGATTGCTCGATTTGGTTTCATTCACAACACGCCCGTGGAGGGCAAGAGCGCGACGGCGTTTGTCAATCCAGCCATCGGCGCGTTGTATGCCATTCCCGTCAGCAAGAGCGTGAAGGCGAGTTTATTTGCCGCGACGACGATTCCGATCGGACAAGGCGGGGGCAATACGCCGGATCTGCCCACACGCGGGGCAAACCTTCCTTCGGGTATTTTTGCGCGAGCGTCCGTCGATAACGCGCTCTTTCAGATCAACTACATGACGCCCATCGTCGGCGCGGACATCGCGTACGTCGGCAACGACATGACGCTGCAATTCGAAGCCACGGCGCTCGAATTGATTCGTGTTCGCGGGGAACAATTGGACAAGGATTCATCGAGGACAAACCTCGTGTTCGGATTGCACGGAGGGTACTTCCTCCTCCCGCAACTCTCGTTCGGCGTCGAAGTGCGTTACCAATACTGGGCGTCGCATCCGACGTTCGAGAAGCAGATCGCCGACGGCAAGGCCACGGATGACATCCTCGACAACTGGACCTTCGCCTTCGGACCTCGCGCACACATCAAACTGAACGAGAAGATGTGGCTGCGTCCCGGCGTGTCGTTGACGATGGGTCTCGATTTGCCCACGGGTTTTACCGGGGGAGGTCTCGAGTACAAGATCGTCCAGGTCGACGTGCCGTTTTTCTTCTGAAACGAACGTTCGTTCGTGACGTAAAGCCATGATGTCGGGGCGATGGGTTCATCGCCCCGATTCGTTTTGTTCACCGTTTGAGGAGAGGTTTGTCGCTGTTCCGCGGGAGGTTTGGAGTGCGGAACGAGCTGGTTTGAACTCAAACCAATTTGCGAGCGGCGTCGATGTTGAGGCGTCCGCGAAGAACGCCTTTGCCGCGTTCGCTTTCGGAGGCGCTGAGCGGCGTGGCGCTTTGCAGAAGCGCGCTGCGGACAGCTCGACAATCGGGCTTTTGACCGCGGTTTTGCTGAATCGACAAGAGCAACGCGGCGACACCGGCCACCATCGCGGCGGCAAACGTCGCTCCGCTTTGGGCCACGGTGCCTCCGCCGGCCGCCGCACCGACGATCGCCTCGCCTTTCGCCACGACACCGCTGTCGCGATACGTCGGTCCCCACATGCCGAAATCGAGCAACTTGCCTTCGTTGTCTTCTGCGGCGACCGCAAGCACCGTCGAGGCTGCGGTGGGCACGTGAAAGTGTTCGTTGCCATCGCCTTCGGCCGCAACGACGACGAGAACGTTGCGTTCGGCCGCGCGGGCCAACGCTTTGGCGAGCGCATCGAGCATGCCTGCATCAGGCGACAAGGCTCCTCCGTGCAACAGGACAACGTTGGCATTGTTGTCGAGCGCGGCGCGAATGCCCTTCGCAAGATCCGGCGGACTGCCCGCCGCTACCGAACGATCCGCTCGGAATGAGTGCACAGGCACGATGATGCCCCGCGATCGCGGCGCGATACCCGGCGCAACCGTACCCGGTTGACCAAATACGACGCTCGCAACGTGCGTGCCGTGCGTGCGATCGACCGCTTCTTCGTTCGCGACCGACGTCTCGAGCGCTGTGACATTCGCCCCGGAAAATGCCGGATGCGACAGATCGACAGGACCGTCGAGAACAGCAACACAGATATCAGCACTACCAAGCGTTTCTGCTTGAAGCTCGGCAAGACCAGGCTGGGAGGATCGCGGATCGGTGGACATGTGCGGCGGGAGTCTAACCGCAATACGTGCGTTTGGGTGAGGGAGTCGTAGCGTCGAAAAACAGCGCGGACGCGTCGACTCGGTCAATACCGCCCAGCCCCGGTTTTCCAAGCCGATTTGCCGAAATGCCGCCCGCTACACCCCCGATTCCCTAGGAAAAACGAACCTCGTCCTCCAAGGTCCGTCGTCGTCGCCACTCTTTACGAAGTGAGCTGGATTGCGTTTGGGTCCCGGGCTCACGAGGGTCACAAGGCGCCAACCTGCTGGACGCGGTAAAACCGTTTTGTGATCAAACGATCGTCCCGACCGCATTTGCTCGAGCTGTTCGTCAGTAAAGAACGTCGATGAACGCGTGGGCTTTCGAGCGGGCCATCACGTACGTCGCGTCGATTCCTTCTCGGCGTACGTAGACCACTTCGTTTCCCCGGAAAACATCGCGAGCGCCAAATGCAAGGCGGAGCGTGCGTGAGGGATCGACGGTCAGATCATGGGCGTCGGCATCACGACGGACGCGTTCGATGACCACGGTGAACGCCGGAGGATCCAGACCTTGCTCTTTGCGCGCGGCTCCGATGCTCACGGCGGCGTAAGGCGTGAGGTCGCTCAAGGCATCGCGCAAGGTGGCCGCGGCGCTCGTTTCATTTGGTGCTCCAACGATTTGCAGTACGTCGCCGACTCGTTGGAGAACCATCGGTTTCTTCGACTTATCCTTCTGGTTCACCGTCACTCGGACGATGTCGTTGATGTCCATGACGAACACCGTGCGATCCAGCAGCCATTGGCTTGCCGCCGCTTCGAGGTTTCGCGGGACGACGAAGACCGCCGGGTCACCTTCGAGCCTGCCGAACGAGCCGCTGGTCGTTGGTGCTCCAATCAAAAGGCGCACGCCCTTTGGTCCCGCATCGGCACCTCCGACGTCCGCATCGATCGTGATGCGCGGTTTGTCTAGACCGAAGGAGCCGTCGTCTTTGCCGGCCACGAATCGTTCCACCACGAGCGGGAACAACGTGGTGGCGACGTCCGAACCCAAGCCGATGTCCGCGGTGAGGCCTTTGCCTACGGGTTCCGCGAGTCTCCAGCCGCCTTGCTCCGTACGTTCGATGCGTTGCACGCGATCGCCTTGTTCAATACGCAAGGCTCGAACGGCTGTTTCCGGCGCGTCGATGACCGTCAAGCTGCGTAGCGCGATGTCGTCGGGAAACAGGTCGCGTACGGCACTTGCGGGCAACATGAGGACCGCTCCATCACCGCCTCGTGCGACCGCGACTTCATCGCCTTGGATCGCTCCGACGAAGATCTCTTCGTTGCGTTCTTCATCGCCGCCGTCTTCTCCACGGGTCGGCAGAAGTGACGTCAAACGGATGGAACCCGCAGGTTTGTCAAGGCCAAGCGCCCGACGATCGGCATCGGTGATGACCTTCGATGCGTGCAGATCCAAGAGCGCCTCGAGAACCTTGCGGCCTGCGCCGGCGTCGATGTCGCGATCGACCGGGCTGCGTTGGTGGAAGCCTTTTCCTTTGCGGGCCAGTTCGAGCCGTTTGTTGCCGCTGATGAACGTGACCTCTTCCACTTCGTCGACGGTCGCCAGGAACAACCCTTTGTCGGCAAACGAATCGCTGGACTTGGTCAAACCATCCGCGATTTCTTTCGTCACGCACGCGGATACACGTGCAGGCTCGCGCTGAATGGCCACCACCAGCTCCGGATTGTCCGGACAAGCTCCACCCACGACGAGCACGCTTCGCGGTCGTGACGTGTCTTTCGGGAAAAACGTGAGCGTTACAGCGGGAACCGAAGCTTTGTCCGCCGCATCGTCCGCAAGGAACGAAGCCGCATCTGTTCGTCCAAGCGTCGCGACGAATTCGTCGAGCGGCCTGCGAGCCACTCGATTCTTGGCATCCGCCGTCGATCCTCCGAGGCGCATTTCCGTGCCGCCGGTCCCCACCGGTTCGAGCGAGTAGCTGCCGTTTGGCGAGACGATCTCGAAGCGCGCGATGTCCGTCGTGGCATACGGCACGAGGCGCCGGGCGCGCAGCAGTGCGGGATCGTTGTCGAGGGCGGCGGCGAGTTCTTTGTTGATGACGTAAAGGTTCGTCGCGGACGACGTCTTCACCTCAGCAAACACAGCTCCGGGCGGTGAAGACGCGTTGGCTCCCAACGTCAGCGTCATGCTTCGTTCGCCCATCGTCACGGAGACGCGCAGCCGAGGTAGGTCGAACCCGAGCGTTTTTGCATCCACGCTGCCCGCTTCGACCACGCGTTCGTACGTGCCAAACTCGAGCGTTCCGAGCAGCTGATCCACTTGCTGCTGCTCCGCGCCAAACGTTCCCTCGTTCAGCGTGATGTCCCAGAAACGTTGACCGTTGGCATCGGCGGCGCGGCGCGCGAGCTTCGAGGTTTTTCCCGAACGCTCGATCGTCACCGAGGAGATCTCGTCGACGCGCCATACCGGGAAGAAGTTGCGTTTACGTTGCTCGAAATCCTGCGTGGTGACCGCGCCGCGATCGATGACGAAGACGTACAACCCGGCGAACGCCGCAACCGCCGAGAGGACCAGCGTCGTTGCGTGTCGCTTGGCTGTTTTGCGCCACGTCATTGTTCGTTACGCGGCTTCGGTCCGCGCCTCCGTTCGGTGCTGTGTCGGCGCAGCTGGATGGCGATGCCGACAAGCGCGCTCGCGAGCGGGATGAAGATGACGACGTAACGAAAGATCGAGGTGAGCGAGTCCTCGGACAAACGCAGTCCGGCGCTCATCGCGGGTTTCTTCGGAATGTCGATCGGCGTGGGGGCACTCGCGAGCCACGCGATGGAGCTCTCGATGAAGATGGCCGTTCCGCGAAGTTCGTCCGCGAGCCAGTTCTCGCCCATCATCGGGCTGGACGAAGCGATCGCGATCATCCGCGCGCCACGAGCTGCGCCCGCGCGAGCAGGTAATTCGGCCGCAAATGAAATCGTGAGCGGGCCTTTGGCGTCGCCTGGTTTGGCGACAGGTTCGGCGGGATCTTTCGCCCAGGAGAAGAAGTCGATCATGCCGAACGCGTCGTCGCTCGTGCCGAGGAGCGGCGTGGTGGTCGCTGATCCTTTGCCGGTGGATTTCATCGAGCTGACGACGGTGAGGACAGGGCCGGTGCCCATCGTTTCTGCACCAACGAATCCCTCGGTCACCGCATGAGGTTTGGTGATCGGCATGAACGTCTCGCCAAACCCTCGTGACGAACGCAGACGTGGATCCGTTTCGAAGATGAAGTTCTTGTTTATTTCGAGCCCAAACAATCCGAGCAGTCCGCCGAGGCCGAGATCTTCATAGTGCTCGGATTGGGCATCGGGTACGGGTCCTGCCGCGACCAGAACGTTGCCGCCCTGGTCGACGAACGCTTCGAGTTTCTTCGCTTCTTCCGCGGAAAACGCTTCGCTCGGACCGGCCACGATCACGACGCGACAACCGTTGTACGACGAACGTGTGGGGTTATCGTTGGACGAACCCTTGGTCGCGACGCCGGCGACTTCGTATCCGTTCAAGCGCAAACGATCACGCAACGTCGCCAGGCCCGCGGGGCTCTGTTCGATGGACTTTTCGCCGTGACCCGCCGTGAAGCAGATCTCGGGGCGATCGGTGGACACGACCGCGCGAATGCCCAACGTGAGGGCTTGTTCGAGCTTTGGCCGGGCGCGCGAGTCTTCCGCGTCTTCGACTTCGACCAAGTCTCGCGGGGTGATGAAATGCGCGCGGTCGCCGCGGGAAATGACGACGGCCGCATCCGTCACGACACGCCCTTCGATCACACGTTCGTCGTACTTGCGTTGGATCGCCAGAAATTCGGCCGCATGACGTTCGGGATCGACGTAGTGCACGTCGAGACGCGTGGTTTCGGCGCCGTAAGCGCCCAGCAGGTGACGTAGCGACAACGTGAGCGGATCGGACGCCGGGACGAGGACATCGACGCGAATCGGTTCGCCCAACGCGTGAAGCGTCTCCGTCGTCGCGCGACTGAGCGTGTACAAGCCGCCCGTGGTGAAGTCCCACCGCTTGTAGTGCCGAGACGCCAGGATGTTCACGAGCAACGCGAGCACCATCGCGGCCACGAGTCCCATGATCGCGCCGAGCTTCGTCCCCGCGCTCGTGCCTTCCGGAACGACGCTTGAACGCTCGTTTGTCTCGACGACCTCGTTTGTCTCGGCCGATGTCTTCTTCTCGGCAACAGCGGGGCTCGTTGGGGCCGTGGTCGCCGACTTCTTCCGTGAAGTTTTGCTCGACGAACGCTTGGCGTCCGTCTTCTTGGTGGGTTTGTCTTCGCTCATCCCCACCTCCAGGCGTCCACGGCGCGCGTCGTGATGAAGAGCGGCAAAGCGATGACCGTGGCGTCGTAGACCAACCGTCGCGAGTCCAAAAGACCGCGCGAGGCGTCATTCATTTGTGTCCAAACGGAAAGATGCGTGGCGATGTCATGCACGGCGCCGTCGGGAATGATGAACTCGGCCATGCCGAAGAAAAACAGGCCCGAGATCGCGAGCGCGGAGAGCACGGCGGCCGTGAGCTGACTCTGCGAAAGAGCGCTCGTCATGACGCCGATGGACAAGTAGCCGCCGCCGATGGCGAGCACAGTGGCGTAACTCGTACCCACGACACGCCAATCGATTTCGCCCTTCTGCATCAGAATGACGACCATGTAGAGGAGCGTCGGCGCCCACATGGCCGCGTACGTGACAAACGGTGCGGCGTACTTGGCGAGCGTCACGCCGGCCGAGCCGACAGGAGCCGTGAGCAGCGATTCGATCGTGCCGCTGCGTCTCTCTTCGGCGAACGAACGCATCGTGAGCAGCGGACAAACGACGAGCAGCGGGACGTACATCAACATCGTTTGACCAAAAAACGATTGCACCGGGCCGCTGTCGCCCATCGAGTCGGCCGGAGCCGTCGCGAAGTTGACGATGATCAGGAAGAAATGGAGCCCTTGCAGCAAGAGGAACGACGTGATCGCCACCCACGCCAGCGGAGTGACGAACAACGCGAAGAGCTCACGCTTGAAGATCGGCCAAAAACCTCTCACGTGGCGTCGGCTCCCGGGGTCTTGGAAGTTTTCGTTTCGTCCTCGACAAACGGTTCGTCCTGGCGTGTCAGCTCGGCGAAGACCTGTTCGAGTGATGCCGCGCGGGGGATGGCTTCTCGGACAAACACTCCCGCGTGCACGAGCCCGCTCACGAGTCGCTCCGCGACATCGGCGCTGACGGCATCTTTGGCGTACGTGGTCGTGACGGAGAACGCGTCTTGGATGCCGAGATCTTCGACCTCGGCTTTGGTCACGCCATCGATCGACTTGCTGACGTCCAACGCTTTTTTACGGTCGCCGCGGACGATGAGGCGCAAGCCCGAGGCGCGGCGCATTTCGCGCAGATGATCGATCGTTCCGGAAGCGACGAGTTTGCCGCGGGCGATCACGAGGGCGCGGGAGCAGGTCGCTTCGACTTCGGAGAGAATGTGGGTGCTCAAAAGAATCGCGTGGTTGTCACCGCGTTTGCGGATGATGTCGCGCACGTGGCGGATCTGGTTCGGATCCATGCCGGCCGTGGGTTCGTCCAGGATGAGCACCGGGGGATCACCCAAGAGGGCATCGGCCAGACCGACGCGTTGACGGAAGCCTTTCGACAAGTGGCGGATGAGCACGTCGCTCACTTCGGTGATGTCGACTTCTTCCGAGACGGCTTCGACGGCTTTTGCGCGTTCTTTGCGGGGGATTCGCTTGAGTTCGGCACGAAAAACCAGGTACTCCCGAACGCGCATTTCCGGGTAGAGCGGACACGTTTCGGGCATGTACCCCAGCTTTTTCTGTGTGAGCTCGGGTTCGTCCGCGATGTCTTGTCCATCGATGCGAATACGTCCCGCCGATGGGCCGAGGAATCCGGCGAGCATGCGGAGCGTGGTGCTTTTTCCGGCGCCGTTGGGGCCCAAAAAGCCGACGACTTCCCCGCGATCCAAGTGGAAGGAGATGTCCGTTACGGCGCGGAATGCTCCGTACGATTTCGAGAGTCGATGAACGTCGATCATCGGCGCGAACGGCTTAGCGCACGATGCGCGGAAGGAAAAGAAACTCATTGGCTTGGCCAGACGGGCGGAGCCGTGAAACCTTCCGGACCTCAGAGGTGGCGGGCAGGCCGCTCCTCTGGTAGGAGCCGTCAACGGTCGAGACGCTGTCATGGATCAAGCGCTGCTACGTTCGTACTTGGCGACGATTTACGAGCTCCCCGGGCCTCACGGAGCAGCCTTGCGCGTGTCCCTCGACGGCGAAATTGTCCAAGATCATTCGGGACTTCCGGAGATCTTGCAGCGACGTTTTGCCGTGCTCACCGCCTACAACCCACGCTCGATGCTGTTGCCGCGAAAGGTCAACGAGCAACGACATCATGTTTTGCGCGATCTACTCATCCTCGGTTGTTATCGAGTCGAGCCGTGTGTCGGCTTCGAATCGGAGCCGGATGGGGTTTGGCGTGAACCTGCGTGGCTCGTGTACGGCATGGAACGGGATGAAGCGATCGCGTTTGGCCGGGTCTATCGCCAGAACACGATCGTGTTCGCCGAAGCCGGACGTCCCGAAATCATCGTGACCGATCCGACCGCCGACGACGTCGGCCGTACGTTCCATGGAAATTGGCGGGTGCGTTCGTGATCCGATCGTTACGTTCTACATTCCAAACCTCGCGGGTTCAGAGGAGACTGTCGAAGATGCACAAAGAATCGTTGATGTCGTGCGTGATCGTGGGAACCGCTTTGCTCTTCGGCGTTCCCGGGTGCGGTCAGAAAAAAATCAACGAGTGCAATCAACTCATCGAAGTCATCAACAAAGGCGTCGACAGTCTCAACAAAGCGTCCAAGTCGAACTCGGCCGATCCCACGGGGACCACGGAATACAAGACGATGGCCGATACGATGGAGGCCGTCGCCGCCGATGCCGCGAAGGTCGAGCTGACGGTGCCCGAGTTGAAGAAGCTTTCGCAGGACTATCAAACGATGGCGAAAGACGTCGCCAAGGCGGCGCGAGAAATGGTCACCGCTGCGGACTCGCAAGACTTCGCCAAGGTGAACGCCGCGAAAGCCAACGTCGAAAAAGCTGTCAAACAAGAAGATCCGCTCGTCGACAGCATCAACAAGTTCTGTCACGCGCCGTGATCGCTGCCTGTCCGTTCGTCTGAACGCGACAAACCATCCTACGCGACAAACCGATACCCGACGCCCCGCACCGTGATGATGTGCTTGGGGTTCGCCGGTGATTCTTCCAATTTCGTACGAAGCTGAAGGATGAAGTTGTCCACGGTTCGCGGCGTTCCGTGATGCCCCGGCCCCCACACCGTCGACTGCAGCTGCTCTCGCGTGAGCACTCGGCCCCCCGCGTTCACCAAACACACCAAGATGTCGAACTCGGTCGCCGTCAGTTCCACGAGCTGACCCGCGCGCCGCACTTCGCGTCGTGAAGGCTGAATCTCCAGGTCTGCGGCACGTACGGGACTCGTGTCGTCACCACGCGCAATCGCGTCGCGTCGCAACACCGCCTTCACCCGCGCCAGGAATTCCGCCAGGCCAAACGGCTTCGTGATGTAGTCCTCGGCGCCCAGCTCGAGGCCCATCACTTTGTCCATCTCCGCGCCTCGCGCGCTCAACATGATCACCGGCATCGTGTAGCGATCCGCGCGCAACATGCGGAGCAGCTCGAATCCGTTCAGCTTCGGCAACATCACGTCGAGGATGAGCAAATCGATGCCCGATTCTTTCGCCAGCGCCAAACCCGACTCACCGTCCGCTGCAACGAGCACGCGATACCCTTCTGCCGAAAGGTTCATCTCGAGGCCCATCGCAATGCTCTCGTCGTCTTCGACGATGAGAACCGTTTTTGCTGCTCCGCCGTTTTGTCCGACCCGACTCATGCTGATCGGCTGAATACCACGGAATGCATAGGCTGAGATGCCACTCAAGCCACGCCGCCCGTCGTCGGCTCTTGCCTCTGCACATGCCCGCGGGTGCTGAGCGGCAAGACGAGCGTAAATGCGCTGCCTCGACCTTGTTCGCTGTCGACGATCACGCGCCCGCGATGCGCCCGCATGACGTGTTGGACGATGGCCAGACCCAAGCCCGAGCCCTCTTGTTGGCGCGCGAGAAGGTCATCGACGCGGTAAAACTTCTCGAAGATGCGTTTGTGTTCGCGCCGCGCGATGCCTTTGCCGTTGTCGCGAACCGTGATGCAAATGTCGTTGCCCGCGAGCGACGTGGACAACTCGATTTTCGGCGGCTGTCCCCCGTATTTGAAGGCGTTCGACAAAAGGTTCACGATCGAAATAACCACGGCCTGTTTGTCACACCATAACTTCGGCAAGTCCGGATCCGTGTGCACTTCCAGGTCGACGTGGCGTCGTTCACGCATCGGTTCAAACGCCGAAATCGCCTCTTCGATGATCGGTTCGACGTCTTGTTCGATGAGCTCGTAGACGCGTCGACCGCTTTCCATACGCCCCCAATCGAGCAGTCGATCGATGAGCGATTGGAGCCGCGCGCTCTCTTTGTTCAGCGCGCGAATGCAGCGATCTTCCGCTTCCTTGTCGCCTCGGCGCATCGCGAGCGTCTCGGTGAACATGCGGATCGACGTCAGCGGCGTACGTAACTCATGCGAGACCTTCGAGACGAAATCCGCTTGTAATTGCGACAAATTGCGTTCGCGATGCAGGAACACCCAGACGAGGATCACGCCCGTCACGAGCATGCTCGAAAACGTCAGCATCAAGATGCCGATCAAAATGTCGTATCGAGCGTCGCCGGAAACGACGAGCGACACGCCGATCGCGCTCAAAAGCACCGACGGCACGATCACCAGCGTGACCAAGAGCTTCACGATGCGTCGGTAACCGAGGGTCGTCAGATCACGGCTTCTTCCGCTGGCATTCATCGAGGGCAAACGTAGCGCGCCAAGTAGACAGCGGGGAGGCGTGATGAAACGCATCCTCGCGACAACTCGATGTAATCTCTCGACTTGTGCAGACTCTCGTCGAACTCATTGCGAAAAAACGCGACGGCGGCTCGCTGTCGACCGAGCAAATCCATCGACTGATTCGGGCTTTTGGCGCCGGGGAACTCGCCGACTACCAAATGACCGCGCTGTGCATGGCGATCTTCTTCCGCGGCATGAGCGATGAAGAAACCGTCGCGCTCACGCAAGCGATGCTCCATTCCGGCGATGTGATCGACTTGAGCGATGTGCCGGGGGCGAAGGTCGACAAACATTCGACGGGCGGCGTGGGCGACAAAGTTTCGTTGTGCCTTGCGCCTTTGGTTGCTGCGTGCGGCGTTCCCGTTCCGATGGTCAGCGGTCGAGGTCTCGGGCATACCGGCGGTACCCTGGACAAACTCGAGGCGATTCCCGGATTCAACGTGTCGCTCGATGTCGACGCGTTCCGACGCATCGTGCGTGACGTGGGCGTGTGTATGATTGGACAAACCGCGCGGATCGCTCCGGCGGACAAACGCATCTACGCGCTTCGGGATGTCACGGCGACGGTCGAGTCGATTCCGCTGATCGTGGCGAGCATCCTTTCGAAGAAGCTGGCGGAAGGTATCGACGGCCTGGTGCTCGACGTGAAGGTGGGTCGAGGGGCCTTCATGAAGACGGAAGATCGGGCACGGGAGCTCGCAGAGGCGCTGGTACGCGTAGGCACAGCGGCGGGGAAGCGGGTCGTGGCTTTGCTTACGGACATGACCGGACCGCTTGGGGCGACGATAGGCAATGCGCTCGAGACGCGGGAGGCGATTGATGTTTTACGCGGCACGGGCCCGGACGATTTGATTGAATGCACATTGGCGCTCGGGGCGGAGATGCTCATTTTGGGGCAGGTAGCAAACTCCGAAATGGACGCTCGGGAAAAACTGCGGGCGGCGATATCGAGTGGTCGGGGCGCTCGGGTATTTGAAAGAATGATAGAAGCGCAGGGCGGAGATCCGGGGGTGGTGGAGAATCCGTCGCGATTGCCGGAGGCGCCGGCGCACGTGGTGGTACACGCAGCGCAGGAAGGGTTTGTCGCCGCGATTGATTGTTTGGAATTGGGATTGACGGCGGTGGCGATGGGAGCCGGACGAACGCGGGCGGATCAGCCGGTGGATCATGCGGTAGGCATTGAGGTATTGGCGCCGCGCGGGACGAAGGTGGCTGCGGGGCAAGGTTTGGCGCGGTTGCACGTGCGGACGCACGCGGCGGGAGAGGCGATTATGCCACGGGTGCAGAAGGCGTTTCGGATTGCGCATGCGGCGGAGACGCCGGCGCCGTTGGTGTTGGGGCGGATTGGGTAAACGGGTTTGGCGGGGTATTTGGGGGCGGGGACTACGGGGTCGCGAAGAACACGTCGGCGCTGGGAGTGGCGAGTGCGGTATGGTCAGGCCTCATTCCGCAATGCGGGTGAGTTCGGCCAAGGTTTCTTCGCGTTCGTTTCGCAAAACCTCGTCATTGATTTGCGCATACACGAGCGTCGTACGTTCGGCCCATTCTTTGAGTACGATGTCCCCTTGGCGATGGGCCATGCGCGTCAATTCGAGCCAGAGCCGCGCGGTATCGATGTGGTTAATGCGCGGACGATTTCACCCAAGCGTTCGAGACGCGCGTGATCGGCGAGTAGCAGAACGCATTTTTTCGATAAACGCAGTGTTGTCTGCCATGAGGGCATGGCGCATCGACGTCAATGAAACAGGTTTGTCGCAGCATTACCGTGCAAAATCCGAAATATCCCGGGCAGAAATGCAATCGGCCACAAGACCAGAGTCAGGTTGGGCAAAAACCAGGCGAGGTTGATTTCTTTCAACAATACCCAATAACTCACCGCCATGCCCCCGGCCACCATGGTCAATATCAATGAAACCAGGCACAATGCCGCCCACTTCGAATCACCGCGACCCGCTCGACGTACGGCCGTGAGCCCGGAAATCGAGAATGCAATGTCCAGCGGGAAAAACGACCAGTTCCAGGCGACGACCCGAGGTTGATCCGCGTCGGCATAAAGCCAATCCGCAGGAATATGGACGATTCCGACCGCATTCATTGCGGCCAAGGCCCAATACGTAAGGAAAGCAATATCGGTGACGAGAAGCGCGAATCGGAGTTTCCGTGACATGTAGGTTGGTTTTCCCATGACGCCCGCGCATTTCTGACTTTGCACGCGTTTGATTCATCCAAGCGCATGAAGCGTACCAAAACCACCGCGACCGAACGATATTTTCTCGTCGTTACGGACGTTCTTCATGCTTTGCCGCGCGATAAACGGAAGAATGCAGCCGGGCACGCAGATTTGTAGCTTCCCGTAGGCGTGGTTGGGCAGATGGCGCAAAAACATTGACGCTGCTGCTTGCCTTCGCGCGTCGGGTATGTTTGCATGCGCGGGCAAGGTCCCGTTTGTCCAAACAGGTGTGCGAGGCTCGAGCATGGATTCGCAGGACACGGAACGACTCATCGCCGAAAACGACGCTTTGCGTCGGCGGATCGAGGCGCTGGAGGCGGAGAAAACGGGCGAGCGTTCCGAGAGCGAAACCGTGGCGAAGCTCGAGCGGGTATTGCGCGAATTGCCGTTGATCGTAGATATTTTTGATGTGTCGACGGCGCGCAGCGTTTTCAAAAATCGCGATCTGGATGCATTGCTTGGTTATGCGCCCGGGCAGCTCGACGCGATGGGACCGCAACCGATGTTGTACAAGACGGTCGTTCATGAGGATATTCCCAAGGTTTTGGATTTTATTGAACGAATTCGGAAGGATCCGGGGGCCATGGTCGACGCATTCATTGAATATCGCGTCAATCGTGGCGACGGGAAACCCGGCTGGTTTCGTGCGCATGCGAGGCCATTTGATCGGCATGAACATGGGGGCATCGCGACGGTTCTCATGGTCACGTATGATGTGACTGAAACGAAACTTGCGGAAGAAGCTTTGCTCGCAATGAACGACGAACTCGATCGTCTCGTCGCGCAACGCACGGCATCGCTGGAACAGATCAATCGACAATTGCGGGACGAAGTCGAAGAACGCATACGATTGGCGGATGAGGCGGAATCTCGAGCGCGGTTGATTCGCGAATTGAGTTCGCCGATTTTACAGGTTTGGCATGACATCCTGGCCATTCCGATCATCGGGGCGGTCGATGCCGAGCGATCGGCCATCATTCAGGATGCATTGCTTACGGCTATTTCACAGACGGGCGTGCGTTTTGCGATTTTGGATTTGACCGGCGTGGGCGCAATGGACGTCGCCACGGCCGAGCATATCGAGCGATTGGTTGCAGCTGTGACGTTGCTCGGGTCGGAAATGGTGATTTGCGGTGTCGGACCCGGCGTTGCCCGGGTCATCATCGAGCAGGGTTTGTCGCTGAAAGGCGTGAAGGTGAAAAACCTTCGCGATGCATTGCAATATTGCCTTGGGCGCCGGCGCTTGGAACGAGGATGATTTGGCGCCGGCGTGAGCGCATCGCTTGGCGAGCGTATTCGGTCGGATCCCACGGGCCCACAGCGGGGTTTGGGGGCTGGATTTTCTCGGCGTACGCGTGCTCCAGCGGTTGCAAACCGACGCCACATCGCCGACCCATCCGATCGGAAAAACCACTTCACTTTTTCCTGAATGACGCTATTGTTCCGCGTCATGCTGTCCGTCACCGATCTCACGCACGTTTATCCCAACGGCACTCGCGCATTGCAACAAGTTTCACTGGAAATACCTCGCGGCATGTATGGGCTTTTGGGTCCCAATGGCGCCGGTAAATCGTCGCTCATGCGTTGTCTGGCCACGTTGCAAGTTCCCACGTCGGGTGCGATTCGTTTCGATGATATCGATGTTTTGCGGGAACCCGAACGCCTGCGTGCCACGCTGGGGTATCTGCCGCAGGATTTCGGAGTTTATCCCCGCGTGTCCGCGTATGACCTGCTCGATCATCTGGCCGTTTTGAAAGGTTTGTCGAGTCGCGCCGAACGCCGCGAAACAGTGGAAAAACTATTGGCTCAAGTGAATCTATGGGACGTACGCAAAAAGGCCGTCGCCGGGTTTTCCGGCGGTATGCGCCAACGATTCGGCATCGCTCAAGCGCTCCTCGGCAATCCGCGACTCATCATCGTGGATGAACCTACCGCCGGGCTCGATCCGGAGGAACGCAATCGTTTCAATAACTTGCTCGCCGAGATTGGTGAACAGGTCGTGGTCATTTTGTCGACGCATATCGTCGATGACGTGACGGATCTTTGCGCGCGAATGGCCATTCTCGCCGGGGGAAAAGTCGTCACGACGGGGACACCTCAATCGCTCATCGAGGAATTGCGCGGGCGCATTTTCGCTCGGACGATCGACAAATCCGAATTGCCGAAGTGGCGCGAAGAAGTCGACGTCATTGCCACGCGTCTTCGAGGCGGCCGGATCGTTATTCATGTAATCGCGAATGCTCCGCCCGGTGAAGGGTTTGTCCCTGTGGAAGCCGGGCTCGAAGACGTATATTTCTCGACCTTGCACGAACAGCGCCGATCTTCGGCCGCCGCATGAAGGGAAGTATCGACATGCTCCGACACGTTGCGGCCTTTGAATGGCGATACCAAGTCAGAAGCCCCGTAGCTTGGGTAGGCTGGGTGCTTTTTTTCCTTTTCGCGTTCGGCTCGACGGCTGCCGAGCAAATTCAAATTGGCAGTCAAGGCAACGTTCTCGTCAATGCGCCTTACTCCATTTTGCAGAAGCAGGCCATTCTGAGCGTTTTCTTTATTTTCATCGTCGTGGCGATGGTCGCCAACGTGATTTTGCGCGACGATGAAACCGGTTTTGCCCCCATTCTGCGTTCGACTTCGGTTGGAAAAGGTTCGTACCTCGTCGGTCGATTCGTCGGTGCGACATTTGCCGCGTGTTTCGTTCTGGGAGCGGTTCCTTTCGGCATTGCATTGGGTGCGGTCATGCCGTGGCTCGATGCGGAAAAAGTCGGATCGGTCGGCGCCGGGCCCTATTTGTACTCGCTCTTCGCTTTTGGTTTGCCGACCTTGGCGATCTGTGCGGCAAGCTTTTTCGCTTTGGCGACATTGACGCGTTCCATGATGTGGACCTACGTCGGCGCCGTCGCGGGCCTCGTCATGTACCTCGTGACGCGCGGTCTTTTGCGTGAACCGCATTTCGATACGATCGCCGCGCTCACGGATCCTTTTGGTTTGTCTGCTCTGAGCGTCGTGACGAAGTATTGGACGGCGTCCGAGCGAAATACGCGATTGCCTGCCATGACCGGGCTATTGCTCTGGAATCGCGTCATTTGGACCGGCGTGGCCACGCTGCTTTTTGCGTTGACCTACAAGCTATTTCGCTTCGAAACTCCGGCCAAGGTCGTCAAGGCTGTCGAAAGCCAAAAAGAAGCGCCTCAACCCGTGCCTGACACGGCTGCTCGAACCGTTTCGAATGACAAAAGCGTCACGTCTTCCGCGCGGGCTGCAGTTTGGTCATTGATTCGTTTCGACATGGCCTTTGTATTTCGCAGTCCGGCATTCTTTGTTTTGCTGGCCATCGGGCTGTTGAATGCGACGGCTTCTTCGTGGTTCGCCGGAACGCTCTATGGTAGCCCGTCGTATCCGGTCACGCGCCTCATGGCGCAGAGCTTGACGGGCGCGTATACGATCATCCCGATGATCGTGGCGATTTATTATGCGGGGGAATTGGTTTGGCGGGACCGCGAGCGCCGCATGCATGAAATCGTCGACGCCACACCGGCGCCGGATTGGGCGCATCTCGTGCCGAAAATTCTGGCCATTGCATTGGTTCTTCTGTGCACGACGCTCGTCGGCGTGCTCGCCGGCGTTTTGGTCCAGACGCTCAGGGGATACACTCATTACGAGCTGACTTCGTATTTGTTGTGGTTCGTCTGGCCCAACGCGGTCGGGGCGATCTTACTGGCGGTATTTGCGGTTTTTGCCCAAGTATTGGTGCCGCAAAAGTTCCTGGGCTGGGGCGTGATGCTCGTGTATATCGTCCTGACGCTGGTGCTCGCGTCGGTCGGGTTCGAGCATAATCTGTACAATTATGGCGGTACCCCGCAGGTTCCCTTGTCGGACATGAACGGCATGGGCCGATTCTGGCGCGGGCAGGCGTGGTTTCAAATCTATTGGTCGGCGTTTGCCGGACTTCTGATGGTTGCATCGCATGCCTTGTGGCACCGCGGAGCAATGACGGGATTACGTGTCCGTTTGCGCCGGGCGAAGTATCGAATACGTGGAGCGACGCTCGGCATCGCCGGGGTTCTCATGGCGATCTTCATCGGCAGCGGCGTTTACAT
>CAYSYX010000055.1:0-32223 GCA_964435055.1 uncultured Polyangium sp.
GCTCAAGGTCAACAAAAAGCCCACCGATGCCGATATTGACAAGGCCATGAGCGGCAATCTTTGTCGGTGTGGCACGTATCCTCGAATTCGTCGCGCCATTCATGCGGCTGCGCAGAAAGGTGGTTGAGCCATGAACTCGAAACATGAAGGCGCAATCGACAAACCCGTGAATCGCCGCTTCTTTTTGGGCCTCGTCATGGGCGCGGGCGCCGGGTTTGCCGTCGGATGCGGTCCGGCTCCCGTCGTGGATGCTCCCAAAGTCGAAGCGAAAAAGGATGACAAACCCGTCGAAGCACCGAAAGAGGTTTTGCCGACGACGACGTTTGCCCCGGATGCGTGGATTCGCGTCGCGCCCGACAATACGGTGACCATCGTCATTGACAAAGCGGAAATGGGACAAGGCATCGAAACCGCCATTGTCATGCTCGTGGCGGAAGAATTGCACGTCGCGCTGACCGCGGTGAAAACGGAATGGGCTCCGGCCGGCCCTGCGTACAACAACAAGCTATTCGGTTTCCAAGGAACGGGCGGAAGCACATCGATTCGTGGCGATATGTTCCCCATGCGCAAAGCCGGTGCGGCCGCGCGGATGATGCTCGTCGCCGCCGCTGCGGAAAAACTCGGCGTTCCATCGGAAGAGCTGTCGACCGAAGCGGGTCACGTCGTGCACGCGAAAACGGAAAAACGAATTCCGTACGGCCACTTGACGGACCTGGCCGCCAAGCAAAAGGTGCCGCAAGATCCGCCGCTGGCGCCGAAAAATATGCAGGAATTGATCGGCACCCGTCCGGTGCGTCTCGATGCGAAAGCCAAAGGCGCGGGTAAAGCTCAATTCGGTCTCGATGTGAAACTGCCGGGAATGAAAACGGCGGTCATCGTGCGCTCGCCGGTCATCGGCGGCAAAGCGACCAAATTCGAGGCGGAAAAAGCGCTCGCCGTGCCGGGCGTGCGTAAGGTTTTTCAGATTTCGTCGGGTATCGCCGTCGTTGCCGATCATTTCTGGGCCGCCAAAAAAGGCTCGGAGGCCGTCACGGTCACGTGGGACAACGGCGAAAATGCCAAAATGTCCAGCGACAAACTCATGGCGGACGCGAAAAACCTGGTCAAGAAACCCGGTCTCGTCGGCCTGAAAAAAGGTGATTTCGATGCTGCTTGGAAAAAAGCCAAGAAGAAGTTCGAATTGACCTACGAGCTTCCTTTCCAGGCGCACGCACCCATGGAGCCATTAAACGCCGTCGCGGATGTGCGCGCGGATGGGTGCGATGTTTGGGTCGGTCACCAAGGTATCGGGATCGTGCAAATGTTGGCCGCGAAAGTGTCCGGTTTGGATCCCAAAACCGTCAAAGTGCACACGACGTACTTGGGTGGTGGATTCGGGCGACGCTTCGAAGCGGATTTCGCCGTGGAAGCCGTCGAAACGTCCAAGCAATTCGGCGGACCCGTCAAGGTCGTTTGGACGCGCGAAGACGACATTCGCCACGATTTCTATCGCCCGCAATCGCTCGTTTCCATCAAAGCATCCTTGGGTGACGATGGAATGCCCGACGCGGTTCGCTACCAAGTGGTCAGTGCCGCCATCATGGCGCGCGTCATGCCGCACTTGTTCAAAGATGGCGTCGATAAATCGTCCGTCGAAGGGCTCGGCGAAGAATATGCCTTCCCGAACCTGAACGTCGAATACCATCGTCAGGAAGGAGTTCCCGTTGGTTTCTGGCGTTCCGTCGGGCATTCGTCGAATGCGTTCGTCGAGGAAAGCCTCATCGACGAATTGGCGGCGGCCGCGAAAATCGATCCCGTCGAATATCGTCGCAAGCTCCTCAAAGATGCTCCACGATTGAAGCGCGTGCTCGATGTGGCCGCCATGAAAGCCGGCTGGGGCAAACCCATGGACAAAGGCAAGGGGCGCGGCGTCGCCGTGCATCACAGCTTCGGCAGCTACGTCGCGCAGGTCGCGGAAGTCACGGTCGACGGCGGCAAAGTCAAAGTGGATCGGGTCGTTTGCGCCGTGGATTGCGGTGAATTCGTTCACCCGGGCATTGTCGAAGCGCAAATGGAAAGCGGCATCATTTACGGCCTTACCGCAGCGCTCAAATCGAGCATCAAAGTGGAAGAAGGCAAAGTGAAGCAGGCCAATTTCCACAACTTCAAATTGATCGGCATCGATGAAGCGCCGGCCATTGAAGTGTACGTCGTGCCGAGCGGCGAAGCGCCTGGAGGAACGGGAGAACCTGGAACGCCCCCGATTGCACCGGCCGTCGCGAACGCCATTTTCGCGGCGACTGGGAAGCGTGTTCGGCACTTGCCGATCATGCCCGAAGATCTGAAGTAGAACCGCTCGCGAAAAGCGAAAAGCCCCTCTCGAGCATTCCAATCGAGAGGGGCTTCTTTTTTTGTCCGGGTTATTTCACCAGCCGCACGTTT
Source organism: uncultured Polyangium sp. (assembly GCA_964435055.1). Classification (GTDB taxonomy): domain Bacteria; phylum Myxococcota_A; class Polyangia; order Polyangiales; family Polyangiaceae; genus Polyangium. The sequence continues at coordinate 2,422 of CAYSYX010000055.1, forward strand.
CCGCTTTGTTCTCTTCCTGGATGAATTTACGCAGCGGCGCGAAATAATCCAAGATCGCCGTCGCGTCCGCTTTGGTTTCTCCGGACAAAGCTTCCAACGCCTTCGGCCATGGCACGCTTGCACCGAGCGCCAGCATCGCCTTCAGCTTGTCGCCCGCCGCTTTGCTCCCGAAGATCGAACAGCTGTGCAAGGGCCCCGTGTGCCCCGCCGTTTTGCACAAGGCGCGATGAAACTGGAATTGATAGATATCCATCAAGAAGTACCGCATGTACGGCGTATTTCCCGGCACGTGATACTTCGCGCCCGCATCGAAGTCCTTCTCCGATCGCTCCACAGGCGCCGAAATGCCCTGGTACTTCGTCCGCAATGCCCACCAAGCTTCGTTGTATTTCCCCGGAGGCGTTTTTCCGGAAAACACGTCCCAGCGCCATTGATCGATCAACTTGCCAAACGGCAAGAACGCCACCTTTGACAAAGCCGTTTTCATCAAGAAGTTCAAGTCGGCCTTCTCGTTCTGAGGCGCATCCGCCAACAAACCAATCGTTTTCAAGTACCCGGGCGTCACGCTGAGCGCGATCGTGTCACCGATACCCTCGTGAAATCCGTCATTGGCTCCTGCTTGGAAGAGAATCGGCAGCTTGTAGTAGTATTGGTAGTAATAGTCGTGGCCGAGCTCGTGGTGGATCGTAATGAAATCGTCCTCTTTCGGCGCAATGCACATTTTGATGCGTATGTCGCCCCCATACGTCAGATCCCACGCGCTGGCGTGACAAACCACTTCGCGATCCTTCGGGCGCGTGAACAACGACCGCTCCCAGAACGTTTTCGGCAGTTCGTCGAGGCCCAACGACGTAAAGAACTTTTCGGCCATTTTGACCATTTCTTTGGGCTCGACCTTCTTGTCCACGAGCGCCTTGGTCACGTCGAGCTTGCTCTCCTTGGGATACGGCGCGGCCATGTCGTAGAGATTGACCCAATCCTGCGCCCACATGTTGCCCAGCAAATGCGCGGGGATCGGCGCTTTGTCGCCAATCTTGTCTTTGCCGTATTCTTTGCGCAGCTTGGCTCGCACGTAACAATGCAATTCATCGTAAAGCGGTTTGACCTGCGTCCACAACCGTTCGACCTCAGCCTCGAATTCCTCCGGCGTCATGTCGTATCCGGCGCGCCACAGAGCTCCCATATCGGAAAAACCCATTTCCTTGGCGCCTTCGTTGCCCAATTCGACATAACGCTGATAACGTTCACGCATCGGCGGCGATATGCTGTGCCAACCCGTCCACACATCCAGCAATTCGTCGTACTTTCGGCTCTTTTCGAGGATCTCCGAAAGTTCATCCAAGTTCAGGCATTTGCCTTCGAGTTTGGGAGGACAATATTTGCCTTTGCCGTAATCGGCTTGCATCGATGCCGCGATGGTGGCCAATTCGGAGCGTTTCTTTTCGTCATTCGGGGCCGGGAGCGTTTGGGACAATTTGACGAGCTTGATTTGTCGCGCCACGTCATCGGGCAATTTCAATTTTTCAAAACGACTCGCTTCCGCCGCCGTTCGACCCATGTACGCCATCGACGCTTCGTCCGCAGCGGCGGCGAGCGCCACCGTGTCATCGGTGATGTACGTTTGGTTGACCCAAGAAGCCCGTGCCGACGCCGTCCACAATTTCTTCAAATCGGCATCGACGCGTTGCACGAATGCTTTGGCTTCGTCCACCGTGGGTTCGGCAGGACCAACCGCCTTGGCACTCGCGCTCGGCGCCGGCGTGGAAGCGGCCGGTGCAGGAGCCGGTGGTTGCTCGCAAGCGGCGCCGACGAGCGCGGCGAGCATCAGCGGAGCGAGACGAAAACGCGAGGAGATGGTGTGGAGTTTGGAGGGACGAAGGGTCATGAGAGCGCCGTATAACACGGTTTGCCCGGCGCTCCTCATGTTTTTCGCGAACGACCCGGGACTACTTCGGAGGTTCGGGCAAGCAGAACCCGTCAATGCACTTGTCCGCCGAGTTGCAGCAATTCGCGGCCGTCGTGCAGGCGTTGCCCGTGGACGAACACATGCCGGGAGGCGGAGCTTCGCCGCAGACGTACATGCCGTCCGCGCCCTTGTTGCATTGACCGCCGCAACAATCGGCGCCCGTGACGCACGATTCGCCCTTCTCTTTGCAGGGCTCTTTGGCCATGTAGGCGTTTTCGCTCAAGCCGCAACCTTCTTGGCCGCGCATGTAGAAGGGCGGATGCGACGGATCGCCCGCGGTCGGCGGATCGTCGATGGCCGTCATCCACAATTGTTGACGGTTTGTCCCAACGAGCGTATTTCCGTAATCGCGCCTCGAGATGAACACGAGCCAGTAATAACCGCCGGCGCGTTGCGGAGCGAAAACGGGGTTGAAGCTGCGGTTGTCGTCCGAAGCCGCCGTCAGTTGTTTCACGTCCGTGCCGTCTGTCTTGACAAGCCACAGATTGCCCGAGCCCGTCGAGCGCGAACCGGCTGTCGGACGTCCGAAGGCGATGAACGCGCTGTCCGAAGTAAAGCTGGGATACGCCGGGCGGCCTTGTCCACCGGCTTGCGGCACGATGTCTTTGACGCCGCTGACGGTAAATCCGTCGGCGCCGACATCGCCGATTGCGAGATTTCCCGTCGGCGAATCGAAGCCCCACGTCGTACCACCACCGGCGTTGCAAATCGCGGCGATCTTGGTGCCGTCAGGCGACCAAGCCGGCTCGATACAACCATTGCCCATCGCATTGCCGTTCAGCACGCCACCATTGGCCGCGTCGACGATCCGCAACACCTTGCTGGCATTGTTGATGCTGGACGCGTCATTGCTGACGATGATCTTGTCGCCGGTGTGATTGAAGGCGCTGAACGTTCCGGCCAAACCCGATGCAGGCGTGATCGAACCCGTGACTGCAGGCGTCTGGGTCAAATCAATGGTCACTTGCGGGAAGGGGAAGGGCGGATCGAGCGTCGCCATCATGGTTTTTCCGTCGCGACTGACGGTATGACAGCCCCAGCAAGTGCCCGGGAAATAGAATTCCTCGGGCGTCGCCGAATCGGGACGAATCTTCAGAATCTTGCCGTCGTTGTTTCCGTTCGGACAAACGCCGGGCAATTCCCAGTAATACACCGCGCCGCGAACCTTGCCTTGCGCGATGTGCCACGTGTGCGTCATGGGCGAATACGCTTGACCGCCCTGCAATTGCGAGATCTCGACCGTCAGCGGATCGCTGATGGAACCCGTACCGGACGCACCAATGTTTTCCCAGATTTGCTGATTGATCAAATATCGCAACGGCGTGTTGCCATTGAAGTAACTCACGTGCTCGAGGTACTTCTCTTTGATCTTCAATCGGAAAGGCCCGGGCTGCACGTTGTTGATCTGCACTTCCGGCGCAAGCACGCCCAGCGGGAAGACCGTCTCGTTGTACGGGTAGACGATTTGCCCCGGATTCTGTCCGAGCGTCGGATTGTCGAAAATCGCCATTTCCGCCGGCCCGATACCCGCTTCATTGTTCGTCGTCTTGACCGAAACCGTCACCGACGTCGAAGCTTCGGCCATCGAGTATTTCGCCGTGAGCGTTCCAATTCCCCCGACTTTGCCCGTCGGCGTAAAGCTCGACCCGGCCATGTCCCCAATGTCCGGGCGCTCGTAAATCCATTGCACGCTCGACGTCACATCGACGCCGGCTTGCGTTTTCACGGTAAACGCCTGCGTCTGGATGTTTGCGTCGACGACGTTCAAGACCACGTTCGTCGGTGAAATCACGAGCTGCTGGACCTGGGGATTGCCCCCCGTACCCTGACAGCCGAAAATACACCCGCCGTCCCCTCCGCCCCCCGCCGTCCCCGACGTTTGGCCCCCATTGCCGTCTCCGGCCGATCCCCCGGACAAACCGGTTCGATCCGACAATCCACTGCATCCGTATGCGGAAAAGCCCGCAGCGAGCGTGGAGACAATACCAAGGAATGCAAAGCGCCTACGCATGCCGATCTCCAATGGTGCTTCCGCCGCCCAATCCATACGGGCGAGCTAGCCCCAGGATAACACGGAAATGCGCTGTTCAGGGGGACGAAGTGCGGGAGGTGGAACGAATTATCTGATTCCTTGGAATTTGTTTTTTCCAAGTTCGGATTGGGCCAAGGACGCCGAAAACGCCTCAGTGCCCGATATCTCTTCAATCTGCGGATCGACCCGAACGAACTCGCCGTCGCCACGTCACGGCCGCTCCAAGCAGTAACGCAACGATTGCCGAAGACGAACCCGCCGACGTGTCCGCAACGCGGCAACCGCAGCCACCTTGCTTCGGAGGCGTCGCCGGAGGCGCTTCCGTCGGCGTTTCGCTCGACGAACTCGATTCACCGGACGAACCGCTCGCCGAATCACCGGAACCTTCGCCGTCCTTCTTTTCGTCGGCTTTCTCGTCCTTGTTTTCTTCCGGCTTCTTCTTTTTCTTTTCACCACTGAAGACCATCGCGCGACGATCGACGACGACGTTGTCGCCCTTGAGCTTCAACTTGATGGTTTGTCCGACCTGCGCGCCGTCCTCGGCCCGCGTGATCTTCAGGTCGTATTCACCCGCCTCGTATTCCTTCACGCGCTTGAGCACGAGATCGAATTTCGTCGTCGGGAAGATCTTGCCTTCCGCGTTCGAAAAACCCACGTCCATGCTCTCGTTCAGCGGCACCTGATTCTGCAAGGGAATCCGGTTGATGACGGGTTTTTCCGGGGATTGATCCGTGAGCGTCCGTTCGTAAAGCACCGTCGGGGTGAAGCTGAAGATCATCGGGATGTACGCGATGTGCGGCGTGCTCCCGTAGTTGATCGTGAAGTTCAGCTTCCACTTGCCGTCCGACTCTTCCGGCTCTTTGGTGGCCAAAGTAACTGTGCCGAACGCGAACGCGTGCGAAGGTGCGAACAGGACGAACGCCAATGCGATCGCCGAGAAAAATGCGCGAAGGAGCATCGCACGGCGCGATGCCGGAGAGATGGAAACGGAGTTCATGCCGAACAACGTATCAGGATTCGTTCGGCGCGAAGAGGGGCTTCATGGCGTCCACAGAAGCCGTTCGTTGACGTCTTCGTAACACTTGGTGATCGCCTCTTCCTCGTTGGTTTCGCATCCGCCCGACAAACAGCTCGCGACTTGGTGCAGCGCCGTGCTGTTGAAGGCCGTCGTGAACATCGCCAACTGCGCAGGCTCGAGCGTCGACATCGCCTTCTTGCACGTGTCGAACGTGACGTCTTTCTCGCACCGAACCGCTCGTTTGCACTTCTCGTCCATCAGCTCGTCCATGCCGGGGCTCGACGGCGGAAGCTCGATCAACACGTTGTCGCGACAACGCGCAATGAGCAGGCTGCGATCGTCCGCCGACGGATCGTTGGCGTTTTTCGCTTCCTCGTACACCCGCGAATAACACTTCGTCATGCCCGCGATGTATCCGGGACTCGCGGACATCGACGCCTTCTTACATTCACCCAGCCGATCCCACGAACTGTCCGAACCGGCCGATTTCGCGACCGCCAGGCACCAACCTTCTTGCGCTTTCGCGACGCCCGGTCGATCGGGGTAGTTTGCCCCGGCACACGCGGAAAAACCAAACCCGACGACGACGAAACCGATCGCTCCAAGACAAACCTTGGCCCACTCCGATGCCACTCGCATGTTTGCCAAGGTATCACGCACTCGCGGCCGACAGATCCGTCACTCGAACCGACACGTCGCTCGAAACGACTTTCCGCGCTCGTGCAACATCGCCGAATGACCCGCCGCCTCCGAAGTCCCGTACCGCACCGACAACGTCGACTCATTGATCAGACGCATCTCGGACCCGTCGAGACACACCGGACCCGAGCCGACCGAAAGCAGACTCGTGCCGAACAGCCCCATGTGCTCGTCGTTCAACCCCTCGAAGTCCACCGCGCTATGTTCATCAATGACAAACCGGTACTCGCGCGGGCCGTGTACGCAACCTGCGCCCCGTTCGAGCTTGCGCGTGTTGCCCACGAGGCGCAGCGGACCCACCTGTGCTCGTCCAAGGTCAATCTCGCCCAGCAAAATATCCCCCGAGCCTTCTTGAATCAGCACCAGGGCAAACACATCGCTGCCGGGGCCCGCGCGACGAGCCAACGTAAAACTCCCGCGCGTCACGTCGGCCACCGGATTGAATCGTAAAACCGTTCGTCGGGTACTACCTCGCACGAAGTGCAGCTCGTTGTAGTCGAGCAGCAAAAACGTATCGCGATCAACTTCGGCCGCCACACTGCCGCGGATCTCCGGCGCCATCGTGATCGGCTTGCGCTTCGGCCCCGGCGACAAATCGAAGTGAAGTTCCTTGGTCCTCAAAAAAATTCCCACCGGATCCGCCGCCGCGGAACGAAGAATAGGCAAGAGGTTGCCTTCGAGCTCGTTGTCGTCGACGTCTTCAAAGTCGACGCGATACGGCTCTTTCGCGGCGAACGGTTGGCCTACGACCGCCGTCCACTTGCGTTTGACCGGGGAGCCAAGATCAGCCCCGCCGTGCAGCGACAAACCAAGTGTAAAAGGTTTGTCCGGACTCGGAACGTAAGGTTCCTGTTTCCCGTCCAGTCGACAATGTAGCTCCCGGCGTTTGTCCGCAGGCAAATACGTGTGCGGGTCGAAAACCTTGGAGGTCAAAGCTTCGGGATCCGCATCTTGCGGAGCTTCCGACTTCGCCTTCACCGGCGCGGCGCCACCCCAACCGAGCCGCACGAGTCCGCCGCCGAGCGCACAACCGATTTCGGAACATCCTTCCGGTTCGCCGCCGGTGTTCTCGAGGATCTCCCCAGGCATGGGCGCTTCCACGGGCGCGTACGTTCGTCCCCCATCCGTGGACTCGAAATACGTCGGACCATCGTCGCTTTTGCCTCGAGCCACCGAGTATGGACCACCCACGACCACCGAAACGACGCCCGCCGGTGCCGGATGTTTCACGACGGTGCCGTCCGCTTTGATTTGAACTCCAACGATTGCAGCGACGACGCTGGGGTCTGCGAGGCCGTGTTTGCGCCGCAGAGCCGCCACCAGCTCGTCCATATCGCGTTCTTCCGCCGTTTTTTCCCCGTCCTCTTCTGGTTTTTCTTCTTTCGGGGCCGACATGGTCCACCCGTGGACGGACCCATCTTTTTCATCGAGCCAAACATCTCGGGCGATGGTGCGGAGCTTCGGTTCGGACGAATCGTTCGGTTGAAAGAAGTCTGTCGCGTCAAACTCGGTCGTCTTGGGATCGAACAGATAGCGACGAACGCCTTCCGCAGGTTTGGGAGGCTGTTCGTCCGCGGCGCGTTCGCCAAACTCGACGACGGCGACGAAGCCGTTATCCCCGGGCAAAAATAAGGTTTTCCCGCGTTCTACGAGGCCGTCGATGCGCCGTTCCACCCACGTACCATCATCCAGTCGTACGCACACGGCGGCTTCATGCGCGGGTTTTTCCGGGGGATCCTCGGGCGGTGCGGGAGGTTCCGGAGGCGCTGGTGGAGCGTTGGGATCCGCGGTCGGCGCAGCCGGCGCTTCTTCCGACGGATTGTACCCGGGAAAGTCCCGGACCGTGGGCGGCGTCGACCCACAGCGACCCGTGTACAAAAGGCGGTTTCCAAGTCCCGCGACAAACGAGCCCACCTCGGGAAACGTCGCTTCGAGGTGCGTCGTCGTGGGCGTCCCGCGCAGCGCGTACAAGTGCCCGCCCGCTGCATGCGTACACGCGAGGAACACATCGCGCCCGAGCGTTATCGGCTGACAGTGCCCGAATTCTTGATTGCCCACCGGCAACGCCTGGTCGTAAATCAGATCCCCCGTCTTTGCGGAAAATACGCGGAGCGTGAGCTCGCGCAGGAGGATCACCTGATCGCCGGCCACGAGCGCTCCCGACAGGGCCGCGATGCCCAGATCCGAAGGCGCCATTCGTCGCGTCGTCGCCGGTTCTCCCTGCGCGGTCGTTACAATCGGCGGGTCGAGCTCGATCGGATCATTTGCTTTGGGGTCAAACGGAATCAGCGTACCGGCGGGACCGAGCGCCTGCGCGCCAAGTGCGCGTCGATCCATCCGCGCCGCAGGCCAATCGGGCACGGATTCGAGCCGAAACACGAGCTTGTTGTCCGGACCAACCGAAGGGCCCGTGTAGCGTCGTCCTTCGGGAAACACCAAAGGCGCGAAGGTTTTTCCCCCATCCGCCGACGCTTCCGTCCGTCCCACGGGATCGGTGCGAATACCCAGTTTTCCATCGAGCGAGAGCATCTCGGAAAAACGCGCCAGGTCCGTCCGCCGAACGCTGAAAGAACCCGGCGTCACTTCCAGCGGCCCGAGGTCCGACCTCAAGACAAACGTGTTGAACCAGGGTCGAACGCCACCGGGCGTACCTACCTTGGCGATGGGCTGGAGTTTGCCCAGGAACGTCGGGGCGTGGTACGTAAGTTCGTCCGACCAGAACACGTAGCCGCCTCCGAGGCGGGCCGGCAAGGATCGAAAGCCGACGAGCGTCTCGGCCGACGGAGCGCTTTCGAGGATGCGCCCACCTTCGAGCATGAGCCGTTTGCCATTCACGATCGCGGGATCGTGCGAACGCACGGGCGAAGCTTCTCCCGATTCGTCGTACGCGACGCCGACGCCTTCTTGAAACACGTAACGCGCCGGTCGAACGACATCGAATCGCGACGGTTTGGCGGGAGCAACCATGGCGGTTCGCTTGGGTGCCGCCACCTTGGCCGGAGCGTTCGTGCAGGCGCCGACGAGGCCGGCGACGAGCGCGGGGAGGAGCGACAAGGGGCGCCGATTCAAGGTGACGCTCCTTCGCAAACCACCGACTGCTTCAGTTCCATGCCGTAGGAGACCACGGAGAGCATGCCTTTACCCGACGATGGTTTGTCGAAACGGACGATGAACCGACGCAGGGGGCCTTGAGAAACGTGCAACAACGCATCCGCTTCGTGGCGTTCGTCGAGCACCGTCATGTCGATGGCGTCGAGACAAACTCGATCTTTCGACCACCGGAGCACGGCCACGCCCCCTTGATCCGTCTCGTGAATGCCCTCCAAGACGCGCGAATTCAAGCCGATTTCCGTGGTGAAAGCCAGGGTGACCTGCGCATCGTCCGGACGTTCGGCGCAAGCCGGGCTGTTGCCCAGCTGAAGTTTGGAAAGAGCAACGAGCGTCTCTTCCGAGCCAAACTTGCCGTTTGTCGGGTTGATCGGCGCGAGCGCCGCATTGCCCGCCGTGTCGACGGCGATCACGACCGGCGTTTTCCCGCGGTGCCCAACCGCGAATTTGTACCGAAGGATGCCTCCGGATACCTGCGTCGTCCCGAGCGTCTTGAGGTTTGTCACACGCGGCTTCATGGGCGCCGAACCGTCCACCTTCACGTCGGCGGCGGACACCACGAGTTTGGCGTACCTGGCCATGACGAACTGCGCGCTGTCCGGATGGACGAGAAAAACGCGGCCGTCGATCACCGTCCCCATCGCCGGATCTTCGAGGCACGTTCCAAACGGCACCGTCACGCCGGCTTCGTCCGTCAGCGGAGCCGCGCACCGACCGTAACGATCGGTCGCGACCGGCCAAACCGTCGAACCGTTCAAGACAAACGCCGGACGAAGCTCGTGCATCAAGCGGTCCTCGCCTTCGAGCCGAGACATGGGCACGGAGGTTCGTCGTACCGTACCCGTGACGTCGAATGGCGAGATGTAGATGAACTCGGCGTTCGTCGATGTGGGGCCTTGGACTTGACGCCAGGGAAAGTAGAACGCACCGATGTTGATGATCCGCCCCATGGACATCTGCGACATGGTTTGTTTTGACAGACCCAAGTTCATCGAGTCCGACATGCGGCTCGACTTGGGCGGTTCGGAAAAACGACAAACCAGCTGCGTCGCCGGGGGAATACGCGGCGTTTGGAACATGGACGGCGACCCGGATGCGTTTTCCGGGACGAAAGGAGGCACATCTTTTTTGGCTTGTGCACCCCAACCGACGCGCAGATATGCGCCCACGCGGCTGCCCACGGGACTGGCCGCGATGGGGTCGGCCTGCCGACTCGGCGGCGGATCGATCGGTTGAAACGAACGGCCATAGTCCGTCGTTTCGAAGTAGCGGTAGTCTTCGGTGCGTACCAAGCCAAACCGACCGCTCGTCGTGAGCGACGTCGTACGCGAGGGCAGGGGGCGTTGTTGAGCGCGACCTTCCGCGTCGATCCGCACGGACATTTGCCCCGACGAACTGTGGCCCGACGAAATCCATCCCTCGATGCTGCCGTCGGGAAGCGATCGAAAGTTGTGCGAGACGAGCTTCGGCGAATCGTTGCCGTACATCGAAACATCCATCGGCGGAGCATTTTTGGGGACCCGCACGACGCGCAGCGCGCCGCGTACCTCCACGGCGGACATGCCGTGCAAAAACGTTCCGGGAACGGCGATCAACGCGGTCGCGCCACCATCCGCGCGGGGGATCCACGCCAAAACGTCCGTCGCGTCGGCGGCATCGAGCTGATGTTCGACCCAAGTGCCCGAAGTCGTTCGTACACAAAACGTCGGGCTGCGTTGCGTCGATGCGTTCAGCGCCGACGCATTCGAAACGACATCCACAGCGGGAGCGGGGCTTCGTCCGGCACACGGTCCGACAAACCCCAAGGCATCGTCGTCAGCTACGACAAACCGGTCCCACACCACCTCGTGCTCGATGTCGAACGACCGCTCGACACGGCTGCTGCCGGCATCGATGACGTCCACGCGACGGTCGACTTCGCACAGGATCAGCGCGCGATCGCTCACGGACACGGGCGTACAGGTTTCATTCGGCAAACCGAACCGGAGGATCTCGGTGGCTCGGCCCGTCGACAGCTGCACCCGCGCCACGAGCCCTCCTTCCGCCGTCACGAGCGCGTCGCCATCCGGAAGCACCACGCCGTTGTTCACGCCCGCATCGAGCGGAGCCACGCCGTCGTGCTCGTCGGGCCAGCGATCTTCCGGATCCGATACAGGTTCGTTCGGAGGTCGTTCGTTGACGTGCTTGGTGCGCTCGATGGTCCCTTGGTTTGAAATGACGAACAGTCCGTCCTCGCGTGTCGCCACTCGCAACGTGTCGTCGACGCGGAGCAGGTGGGCGGCGTTGGGCAGTTCGCGCGACACATCGCGAAAGGTCTTTCCCTTGTCGGCGGTTTGTCGGGCATAACCGAAGGACGTGAGCACGAGCGCTCGATCGGCGGTCCAAGCGAAAGCAGCCGTCGCGTCGGGCAGGTCGAGTTTTTCCAGGGCACACGTTTGGGCGTGAACGACAAACAGTCCTTCCAGCGTCATGAGTCCCACGCCGTCAAACCAGTCGAAGGCGCCGAGCACGGGGGCGCGCAGCGTCGCGATGGATCGGGTTTCACCCAGCCAATCGGCTGCGCCATGGAGCTGATAATCACGCCAAAAAACGTATTTGCACGGAGCGCCGGGCTTGATGGCCCAGGGCGGCGCGGACAAACCCGCGTCGATCTCCGAGGGCGTCTCGGCGACACGCAGAATCTTCCGCCCCAGAGATTCGAAACGAACCCCGGCGAGACCGCGACGGATGCCGTCTTTCGTCGTCTCGTGCCAATCGGCCAAACTGGAAACGAACCACGTCGGTGGAGCGGAAGGAGCCTTGGCGACGGCGGATTTCGCAGGCTCGGGCGTCGTGACGCGCGCGGGAGCGGGGTTTGGCGTGGACGAACACCCCGCGATCACGATGCAGGACGTGAGGCATCTGGCGAGGCGTGTTCGCGAAGAACTGCCGGAGTTATGACGGTTTTCGAGAGGCGTCTTCGTCAAGGGCACAAAGCTTCGCCACCCGGCGCGAAGACGGAACAATACATTTTGGCGGTTGGACAAAGCCCTGCGCACGTCTTGCAATGAATACACGAATCGAGAGCTTCGTAGCGCGCCATGCCTTCAGCGTCCGGCAATTGTGCCTCGCACTTCTTCGTGCAGCAGGCCCCGTCCACGCTGTCCTTCGCGCAGGGCCCAGGGCCTCCGGGAACGCCGTTCGTGACGCAGTTGTAAATCGATACGCAGGTTTTCCATTCAAAACAGGCCGTATATTCCGCGAGACATTCGTTCGCTTCGGCGCCTTTGGGCGAAGAACATTCCTCGCATGTCATGTAGGCGGATTTGCCTCCGGCGCCGCCTGTACCGCTCATTCCGCCCGCGCCGCCGGCGCCGCCGGTTCCTTGACCTCCCGCACCCGCACTGCCTCCTTCACCGCTGCTCGACGTCGACGTCGATGACGAGGACGAACCGCTTGATGAAGTCGATGAAGACGCGCTGCTCGACGATCCGGCGTTGTTACCGGTGCTGCCGTTGGATTCTGAGCCACCACAAGCCAACGCGATCATTCCGAACATCGGTACGAGAGCTATGGGAATCAAAGTTCGATGCATGGTTGTCCTCCAACGCGTGAAGGTGCCAGAGAATCGGCGCGGATAGAAGGTGGCAATCACTTTGTGCACGTATTCGTATGTCCGGTCTTGGCGCCGACACTTCACCCGGACGCATGGTACGCGCCCCCCGCGTTTGGAATGTAATGACGCAAAGTTCACGCAAATTGCTTTTGGCGCATAGTTTTTCTAATGTACGCCCGCATGTACGCCAGATCCTGTCGCCTAATCCTCGTCTTATGTGGCGCTCTCTCCGTGTTTGTTGCATGCAAAGGCCGGAGTGACGGTTCCAAGCCAACGGTTCGCGAATCAACCGCGACATCTTCACGACCTGCGCTTGCTCCCACGAATACGACGTTGGAAATCGAGTGGACGAAGGACGATAAATTTCAAGTGAAAGGAAGGCCGCTGCAAAAAGGCGAGGTTGATATCCACGACGGTCATTATCGCGTATCCCTTTTCGGATTCCCCAAGGGTACGAAATGGTCGGCGCTCGACAAAAGCGGCGTAGCGGAATCGAGCGTCATTGCAAGTATCAACGCGATCGATATGGTCGAGAAACTCGGCACGTTGCCTGCGGACGCCACGCTTCGACACAAGGCAAAGCTCGATCCCGAAGCGACGTTCACGTTGGAGGTGCCTGGCAGCGCAAAGTTGGAGATCAAGCTGCCTCCGAGCGATGCAGGTTTGTCGGCGGAAACATTGCTGTCAAAAATCGACAGTGGACCCGTGCTGTTCGGAAAAGAGCCGCCGGACGCAAAACCAATGCAAAGCATTCTCCTGTTGGATGACGTTCACCCGGATCTATTCGGGCGGGCGGAGACGCTGCGCGACGTGGACGCCTTGGCCAAAGCGCAATTGCTTGCCGACGTCAAAGGCACGAAGACGTGCACGGGCTACAAAGGAAACGGCGGCAAAGACATCGTCATGAATCTCAAGGAAACCGAGGTTGTCATCTACGAGCGCCGAACGGGGAAAGTCACGGCCAAGAAGTCGTTTCCCCCGAACGACAAGTGTCCCGAGATGCTCTATCGCTCGAGCAAAGAAAAGAGTGTGGAGAGCACCGACAGCAGAATGCCGACCACGGCCATCGAGGCATGGTTGAAGTCGCTGATTAAACCATGACAAACCGTACGGGAATGCCGTTTACTTGCCTGCCGGCTGATTCCTGGCGAATGCGGTTGATGACGTTCGCCTGAAAACTGGTTTAGTAAAGAAACACCATTTCCGTCTACCGCGAGCGGGCGATTGCCATCGTGCAATCGAAGAAGGCGAAAGCCATTGCCGGAGTGAGTTCACTTTCGTTGCGGCGACTTCGAGCAAAATATCCAAAACGGTTCACTTTACAGCGGAATCGTTTTTCCCGACCAGGCGGCATTCCGCTCGCCGACGCGTCCCGTCGTGAAGCAAAACCCCTCCTCGCCGCTTTTTGCCCGATGCAAGCCAGCGCATCACCAGATGCTCGTCGAGGCGATATTCGTAATCCTGGCGCGGTGCGATACCCACGTCCATCGCATCAAGACACAACCGCTCGGGACTCCACCGCACGAGCAACATGCCCGACATGGTCACGTCCAGGCCGGCTTCCGCAAGTTCTTTGACGTCAAACCATGCCGCCGGCTCGAAAGGCAAAAGCGCCGTCCAACCGCGAACGTTCTTGCATCGAGGATCGTCGCCCATCGTCGCCGTGCTCCAGGGCGCGAGCGGCGTGAAAGGTTGGAAAACATGCGCGTTCGCGTCGAGCTGCGATACCGACGCCATTTGCGGCGGTGAACCTTCCCAGACGATCAACCCCTGAGCTCCGTCGTCGCGCCGCGCCAACGTCGTCGGCTTGTGCGTCGAACCGTCTCGATCCGGCGCCAAAAACAACGGCGCTCGTTGCGTCCCCGGACCGTGTTCTTCGAGCGCGATGCGCCTGCGAATGTCCCCGATGATCAGCGCCTGATTCGCTGATGACCACAATCCCGGCGGATTACGACCATCGTCCGACATGTACCGACGTTGCTCGAAAAGCGGCAGCGTCGTGAGTTCGTCTCCCCAAACCAAGAGTTCGTGTTTGTCCGAAATGAGAAGCAACCCGACGTCGTTGTCCTTGCCCAGCAGCGGATACACGCTCAGACGCCGCACGTTTTCCAGGTCCGAACTGGTTGCATCGAGGCGCTTCGGCAATGCGTCCGGATCGAACGGCATCCGAAAAAGCAGCGATTGCGTGCGCAACGTCGGCTTCGAAGATTTCTTTGGAGGTGCAACGATGTCCGGCGGCGGATCATCCACGCCCGGAAGGACTTGCGGTGGCGCGGGAGCCGGAGCGTCGGGGATGTTCTCCACTTCGCGAACGAACGAGACCGCGTCGCCATAACCGATCATCCAAGACAAACGACTTCCGCGGTGGAGCAGCTTGTCGTCCAGCACATCGAGCGTCCCGCTCATCGAACAGTCGAGCCGTAACGCGGGCGTCGCCGCGTCATTCGCGTCGAGCCTCGCTTTGTGGATCACGGGGTTTGTCGTGGGCGTGCCCCAACCGAGACGCGTGATCGACCCGAGCACGCAGCCGAGCATCGAGCAGTAGCCGCCGAATCCCGAAGGCGGCAGCGGCGACAAACCTCCGGGACGATAGGTTTTGCCATGATCGAGCGTTTCGGCGAGCGTTCCATCGGCCAAAGCCGCCAGCCCGTAGGCGCTCGTGGCGATCATCGACGTTACCTTGGGCGGTGGCGGAAACAAGGTGATGTGGCCGCGCTCGTCAATCGCCGCGCCCGCGTGAATACCCGCGCCTTGATCCGAACTGTTTGTCCACGAGTACCACGTGCTGATGCGCCCGTCGTCGTGCACACGGGCGCGCCTTTCCACGAGCGGTCCGAGCGGAGCGCGTCCGGACGAACCATAAGGACTCCAATTGACTCGCGCCGGCGCATACCCGCCAAGGTCGCGCGGTATACGCACGATGCGCACGCTTCCTTGCGTCGTCACCCGCGTCGGATCGTCGGTGCGATCCGGCATCGGCGTCGATTCTTTCCGAGTCACCAACGCGACGGCACTTCCGTCCCGCTTCGGAATCCATGCGGCGATGATGGACTCGGAATCGAGCGTGATCTCGTGTTCGACCCATTCCGCGGCCGTTCGGCGCACGCAGATCTTCGTCCCGATGCGGTACGTGTCGCCCATCATTTCCATACGTGACGAGTCGTTCGGATCCATGAAGCGCGGCGTGGTCGAGCATGACCCGACAAACCCGAGCGCGCCGTGATCGTCCGTCACGAAAAACCCATCATCGGTGAACGCACGCTCGATGACCGGAGGCCATTCGCCACGCCGCGCGTGCATGACGTACGCGCCGTAACCTTGGTACGTGTCCCAGCCGCAGATGAACAGAGGTTCGTCCAGACCACCTACGGTAGAACATGACAAACCCGCTTGAGGCCAATCCGTGACCGATCGGGTCAAGGTGAGCGTCGACAGGTCCACTTCGGCGACCGCACCGGTGGCAAATCCCACGGCATGACGCGCATCCGTCCGAGCGCCTCCGAGCACGGCCGCCTGTACGGGAGGAACATCACGCCACGTCCACCACGCGTTGTTGTCCTCGACGCGTGAATCTCGGAAAAACGTGACGAACCCCTGACCGCGGCGAGGCATCGTGTAGGACGCTTCGACAGGTCCGATGGTTCCGTCGTTGTTCATGCGTCGACGGCCTTGCCAGGTGGTGAGGCTGAGGAGGTCCGGTTCCACGAGCAGCTGCTTCTGCGAGATGCCCGCGACGTTTGTCATGTCCAACCACGTCTTGCCGCCGTCGATCGTCGTGTAGGTTCTTCCGATCATGTCCGTGCGCAGGGCTCGTTTGTCGTCGAGGGCTGCGAAGTCGACGAGCCCCGCAAATGGCGGCGGTTCGAGGGACAGTTTGTCCGCGGAGAGCGTCGCGTTCGCGGATTCGCCGAAAATGATGACTCGATCGAGCCCATTTCTTGCGCCGCGGATGTTTTCGCCGCCGAGTATGTGGCGGGTGGTGATGGGCCGCAGCGGACCGGTGAAGGTCTCCGAGCGAAACAATTGGTTTCTGCTCCAATGAATGAAACCTCCGCCCAGCCGTGGCGGGATTTCCAGCGCTCCCATCAACGTATCGCTCTTGAATTCGTTGTCGGTGTCCCACGCGGCGGCGAGCACTTCGCCCGTGGTCGCCGAGACTTCGAAACGTACGCCCGAACTGATCAACCGATCGCGCTCCGGCGTGTGCGTCACCCAAAACCCATCGTCGAGCGACGTATGGAACAGTCGCGGCGGAGTTTCGAGGGGTTGGTCGAAGCGAACCTCGGGCGCCGCCGTCGTTGGATTTGCGGCGTGATGCGCGGGTTTCGGCGTCGAACAGCCGAGGGCCGTCAATGCCGTGACCATACCGATACGGCGTGCGTAGGCGGCATGGGCGAGGTGAGTGCGTCGTCCCAACATTGGAGAGCGTTTGGACGCTACCGCTGACGCGACCGATGCCCAACGTTTTTTTGAGCTTCCGTGTTTCGCTGCTCGACTCGGGGCGAAAACTGGTAGAAGGACGGCCGCGAGGAGTCGACACGCTTCATGGGAGCCATTACCGATCTTGCCGAGAACGCTTGGAATGGCGATTTGGGAAATTACAACGTTCATCCCTCCAAATCGTTTGGTGGTCACGAGACCATTGGGGAAGGTGTCGGCTTTGTTTCGGCGTTTGCGAATGTCACGGCGGTGGAAACGCAGGACGGTCTCGTTCTGATTGATACGTCGAGTCCTTTTTTTGCCGGGGCCGTTCATGAAGCGGTTCGAGCCATGTTTTCGGCGCGCGTCCGGGCGGCGGTATTTACGCACGGCCATGTGGACCATGTTTTCGGAATTTTGGCTTTCGATGCGGAAGCACAGGCAAAGGGTTGGCCGCGTCCCGAAGTGTTTGCCCATGAAAATGTTCGAAAGCGATTTGCGCGATATGCATTGACTCACGGCCTCAATGCCCGAATCAATCAACGTCAATTCAATTTACCGTCGCCGATTTTTCCGGATTCATTCCGCGACCCCGATGAAGTGTACGGCGAAGATTTCATCCTCGAGGTCGGCGGCGTGCGTTTCGAGCTTTATCACGATTTGGGAGAGACGGACGACCATACCTGGGTGTATATCCCGGAAAAACGAATTCTCTGCACGGGGGATTTGTTCATTTGGGCGGCGCCGAATTGCGGCAACCCGCAAAAAGTGCAGCGGTATCCGCGAGAATGGGCGGCGGCTTTGCGTCGGATGGACGACCTTGGTGCGGAGATCTTGTTCCCCGGCCACGGTCCGCCGATTCTCGGCGCGCATCGCGTGCGTCAGGCCTTGACGGATACGGCGTCGTTTCTCGAAGATATGGTGGGACAAACGCTGCAATACATGAACGAAGGCGCGACGCTCGATGAAGTGTTGTCGAGCGTCATTCCGAACAAAGAATTGCTCGAGCGGCCGTATTTGCGTCCGATTTACGATGAACCCGAATTCATCGTCCGCAACATTTGGCGTCTTTACAACGGCTGGTACGACGGCAATCCGGCGCATCTGAAACCCGCGCGTGAATTGCAATTGGCTCGGGCCGTCGTTGAACTGGCCGGCGGCGTGGACAAACTCGTCGCGAAGGCTCAGGCGGCCGTCGATGCCGCGCAATGGCGGGTCGCGACGGAGCTCATTGAAATGGCTCATCGCGTCGCTCCGAAAGATTCGTCCGTGCGTGAATTGCGTGCGTTCATTTATGAGCAGCGTGCGGAGCGAGAAACCAGCCTCATGGCCAAAGCCATCTATGGAGCGGCTGCTCGGCATAGCCGCACGTGATTCATCGAATTCGCCACATCGACGAGCATTTCGTGCTAGGGTGCGCGTCGTCATGTGTGGACGTTATACCCTGACCAACGTTGCGCCGAATTTGCTCGCCGGCATGTTTGGAATTCCCGAACTCGAAATTCCCCAATTGTCGCCGAGGTTCAATGTGGCGCCCACGCAGTCTGCGGCGGTGGTTCGGGTGCTCGGTCCCGATGCTCCGCGTTCGCTGGATCTTCTTCGTTGGGGTCTCGTGCCTTCGTGGGCGGACGATGTGAACATCGGCAGTCGCATGATCAATGCCCGTGCGGAGACCGTCGCGGAAAAACCGGCATATCGTTCGAGTTTCAAATCGAAGCGTTGCATCATTCCCGCCGACGGCTTTTTTGAATGGCAAAAGAAGCCCGGGGGCAAGAAACAACCGTATTGGATTCATCGCCGCGACAATGCTCCCATGGGATTTGCCGGTCTTTGGGCGCGTTGGAAAGGGGTTGGTCCGGACGGACAGGTGGTCGAGCTCGATACGTTCACCGTGCTCACGACGGATCCGCACCCGATTGTCGCGCCTATTCATGATCGCATGCCGGCTATTCTTTCTCCGGGGGATTTTGCCGCTTGGCTCGATCCGAAGGAAGGTCGGCCCGAAGTCCTGTTGCCATTGATTCATCATCGCAATGGTGAGGATCTCGTAACGACACCTGTCGCTCCACGCGTGAACAACCCTTACAATGAGGGACCTGCGAACATCCAAGCCGTTCAGCATACCGCCGAATTGTTTTCCTGAGCTGCCGACACGGCGGTTCGTCGAGCCCGAGATGCCTCTTGACGCAGCGCCTTTGCGCGTCTTTGATGAGCGCTTCCTCGAACCCGGATGACGCTCGATGAAGACAACGGCAATTCTTTTCGTGACCGCAGCTGTTTTGGCCACCGCGTGTGAATCGCCGAAGAACGACCCGGCCAAACCTGCGCCTGAACCGGCGAAATCCACGGCTTCGACAGCCCCCGCGGCGGTGACGACGAATGCGCCGACGGCCACGCCCGCTCCCGCGACGGCCCCGGCCGCGTCGGGCAGCGCCGGTACGGCGACGGGCAAGGCCGGACCTCCGATGTTCGAGGGCACATTCCCCGATTCGAATTCCAAACCTCCGTCGGTGAAAGAATGGCAGACCGACGGCAAGATTTACATCGTCAAGTATTCATCGAGTTTGTGGTGTGAAACCTTGGCGCTTCGCGAATGGATTCGCGTCAGTTGTCGAGGCAAACCGGGGGCGCAGAATCAGCCGACCGGCCTCGCGGTGGCCAAAGCCCCGAAACTCGGCCAACATTACGAGCTCGCGCGGGAAGGCGTCGCCAGTTTGGTTTTACAACCGCGCAAAGGTCAAACCAGCGAATACACCTTCGAATGGTCGAATTGGGGCAAACGTACGCTCACGGTGTCTTTCCCGGACTCCGCGGAAAAACCCGAGCTGAACTTCGATAAAGCCGCGCCGGCCGGAAAGTCGGGATTGCCTCGTTGCGAGGATGTTTGCGCGGGTATGCCCATTCATCACAATTATCTCTCCGATTGCGCGTATCCGTGCGGCGAAGGATACAAGTGTGAATGGTGGAACAGCGGCGAAGAACGCACGGCGATGTGCGTTTGTCAAAATGAATGCTCGGATTGACGGCGAGGTAAAACGTGAGTGGAGCGGTATCGTCGCGGATGGGTCCGCGGGAAATTCATCGCAGTCCGTACTTCGTCTTGCGGTATGACCAAGCGCGTCGCTTCATCGTGCTCACGCGGACGAATGCGGCGTATCCGAGCCTCGAAGTGCTCCGCGAAACGTTTGCTCACATGGACGCCGCCATTGCGCATATTTGGAAGCAGAAGACATGCTTGCTGATCGATTCGCGCCACTCGCCCGCGCGTAATGATGCGGCATTCGAAGCGGAGTTCGCGCGTCTGCGAAAACAATTCATTCGCGACTTCGGCAAAATTGCCGTTTTGGTTCAGTCGGCCGTGGGGGTGCTTCAGGTTGCGCGGCACATGCGCGTCGATGATGTTCCCGTCGCGGTATATACCGAGGTGAACGAAGCGCTGACACATCTTGGCGTGAGCATTCCGCCGGAATTCATCGACCTGCACGAAGGCGGCTGAATAGGTCGACGCGCCGATCGTGCCCAACCCCGCGTTCACGTGGTTCTTTTCAGGCCATACCTTGTTTCGAGCGTTCGGTGCAACGTCTCGGAAGGTTTTTCCCCGAACCGTTTCGCGTAATCACGACTGAATCGACCCAAATGGCTGAATCCGCAAGAAAGCGCGACTTCGGTCACCTGCGTATTGGGTTGGGCCGTGTCAAACCTTTCTTTGGCCATCAACAATCGCCGCTCACGAAGAAATGCCATGGGTGAGCAACCGCGCTTCGCTTTGAACCCCAATTGTATCGACCTGAGGCTCATGCCGGCGATATCGTGCAATTCGGCCGTGGTGATCGGGCGGTTGGCATTGGCATCGAGATACGCTTCGACGCGTTCGACCGCGCGTGCCGAAGCCGTAGGGACATTTGCTTCCAGCAAGCTGCGATGATTGTGCGGATGCAACAGCACCAATGCGGAGACGAATGCATTTTGCAAATTGTTGAGAATCAACGGATGCGCCAGAGGTGATGGATCCCGCGTCAGCGTCACCAAGATGAAATCGATGAGCCGCATCAATTCGGCGTCGTACGGCTGTTTGGTGTCGAAATTGAGGTCGAATTCGACGCGTTTGGCCGAATTGATCCCCGACAAAGCCGACAATGTGTCGGCAATGAAAGTTTCTTCTATCGCAATGGTGAGCGTTTCGTATCCGCCTTCCATGTGCAACGTCTGGCTCCCGGATGGCGTTACAAGCGCTCCGGCACCCAATGCCAATCGACGCTCGCGATTTTCGTGACGAATCCAGCCGCCGCCGAAACGTGGCATGAGGAGGTGCACCGCGTTTCCGACGGGTTCGGTCGTAATGGTGACCGCACCGTTGACTTCGCCGGTAAAAATACGCATTCGACCTAGGGAAAGGCCGTTGGCGTGCCAGCGTAGGCCGGTCTTCGAAGAATAATCAAGTTTGGCCGGACGATGCAATCGCTCGAATTCTCGTATGACGTAGTCCGTCCCATCGGCACGTACCAAAGGATGATTCGGAAAAAGAAGGGGCATCGTAATCATGATTGTAGGCGATTATCGCTTCGGGGCAAGTTCATTTTTAATGGCCGGGCAGGCTTCGAACTGCAATCGATGCTCGAATCCGGAGATGAAAATTCACGATGGTCGAGCAAGATTTCGACGACCGGGAGGGCGTTGTTATGGGGATGATTGGGGAACGTTTCGGGGGAGCATCACGCTGCCATTGTGAAGAAAACAATTTCCGAATCGGAAAATTCTTTGTCTTTGCGCAACCCGATGCAAAGATGCGGCCCATGAAACTCCAATCAACGCACGTTGCGCTTGTACTCGGGCTGTTCGTCGTACCGGCATGCTCCAACAAAGATGACGCGAAGGACGCGCCGCCCCCGCCGCCGCCTCCTTCGGCGACCGCGACAGCGGCTGCGCCTGTCGTCGCGGATCCGCCGGCTACTGCAAAACCGCAGACGGCTTTGGTTCCCGAATCGGGGGTTGCGGGAGTCGCCGCACGCGTGAAGGGCGAAGTCGACGGCAAAGACCCGGATGCCGGGGATCGAGGGGCGGCCATGGTCGCGGGCAAAGCGACGTTTGTCGGACCGAAAGACTGGACGGCCGGAAAGAGCGG
Source organism: uncultured Polyangium sp. (assembly GCA_964435055.1). Taxonomy (GTDB): domain Bacteria; phylum Myxococcota_A; class Polyangia; order Polyangiales; family Polyangiaceae; genus Polyangium. The sequence goes on from CAYSYX010000055.1 coordinate 24,381, forward strand.
CGTTTGGACGACGGCGACGTCTGCGGACAAGAAAGCCGCAGTGACGGCGGGAACGTTCGGGGCGAGCGAAGCCGCGACCGCCAAGTTGCCGGAAGCCGCTGCGGCATTGGGATATTCGGATTGCACGTGGGCACCCGCCGAGACGGTCTCCGTTGGTAAAGACAAACTCGCCGGCGTCGCGGCCGACGGCACGTGCAAGCAAGGCGGCGCGTCCGTCAAAGTCGCTTATGTCGCTTTCGATTCCATGAAGGTTTTGGCCTTGGGAGGCTGGGCCGACGGAGGCGATGCGACGGGCGTATTTTCCACGTTCCGTCATGTCAAAGGCGTCGCTGGTGGCGGCGCGCCGGACGGGATCAAAGCCTGCTGCGCCGCGCTCTCGCAGAACGCAAACTCGGCGCCGCTCGACCAAAAAGGTGCCTACTTGCAAGCGGCGGCGATTTGCAACGGGCTCGCCAGCAATCCCCAAGCTCGCGCGCTCTTGGGCCAAGTCCGTTCGGCCCTCAAAGGCGCGAACGTCCCTGCCAGCTGCCTCTGATCTCGACAGTCCGTATTGCGGCGAATTCGTGAGCTGCTTGGATGAGCCTTCGTCGTTCGGGCGGTCGTCGGTTGTGGCTATCCTCGACAAACCAATCCCGCACCGTTTAACCGGACGATCGTTTGCTTTGTAAAACGAATTCGTCGCCGACCGAAATCGTCGGCTCTCTCCATCCCTTCGTGAACCCATCCCTTCAACCCCATCGTCTCGTGCGCCCGTTCGGCGCAGTCGCCAACGCCTTGTCCGCGCAAACCTCTTGCAGCGCCAAGCCGTGACTGCCAGAAAGCTCGCGCCCTGTTTCTCGCCCCGACCGATCGCCACGTCGAAATCGCTCTCGCCATGCCCGGAGGTTCCCGGCGTGGTGCCAGGACGTTGCGCGCGTTCGTTCAGGGCGCTCTGGCCATGATGGAGCCGGATCTCGGTTGGGCCACCAATGCGATGACGCGTCTCGTCGTTCGCTCGGCCATCGAAGCGGAGCCCATCACCGGTGTGACGCTGCCCGATGAACCTGCGGAACGCGTAGCGTTTGCCAATGTCGTCGATGCGGCCATCGGAACGTTGCGGCGTTCGGGATGCCGCCCGGATCATTTGTTTCAGGCCGAAGGATCCGAAGCCGCTCTCCTCGGGGAAGTGATGCGTCGTTCCGATGCGATCCTCACCGCGCGCAACCTCGTCGACGCGCGTGGCGGTGGGTTTGTCTTGTCCCGTGCCCTCCGTCGCGGCCCTTGTGATGCGTTGCTGGAAGGTTTGTCCGCGCACGAGATCGTGGTGTCGGGCATGCTCGGGTTCGAAGCGGATGATCTTTCGTGGCTCGAAGCTTTGCATGGTCGGGCGAAAGAAACCGGTGGATCGGGGCTCGTCGTGGAGTTGCCGCTGCTCGCTGGATCTTCGTTGTTTGCCCCCGTCGAAGGCGACGACGAAGCCATCGGCGATGTCGCGACGATCCTCGAAAAACGCTGGTCCGATTCTTCGCATGGACCGTCGATCGATTGGACGACGCTCTCCGAAGCTCCCGCACAGCGGATTTTGCGCGCTGGCGGGCCGGATGGAGAAGCTCGCGGTGTTGCGGCGGAAGTGCTCCAAGCGCTCGGCAGTGGTTTGCCCCCTGAAACCATCGCCATCGTCGTGCCTTCGCTCGATGATGCGACGCTCGATCCGTTTCGCGCGGCCTTGAGCGATGCGCGGATCCCGTTTCACGAACCTCGTGGACCATCGCCCGACGCTTCGCCCGAAGGTCGCGCCGTACTGAGTTTGCTCGCGCTTGCCGCGGGGCCCATCGCGCGTGAACGCGTGATCGATCTGCTGCGTGCACCGGGCTTGCATGGTGGTCATTGGGTGCTCGAACGGCATGAACGCGATGCCGAAGCGAAAGCGGCGCTGCTCGCGCATCGTTTGCGGGATGTTCCCGTCGAGATCGATCGCAACGGTGGCCTCTTGGTCGAGGGGCTGCGTACGATCATCACGACCGGCGAACACAAAGACGAAGAGTGGATGCCAGCGGCGCTCGAACGGCTTTTCGCAGACATCGCGACGATCACGAGCGGGAAAAACCGCAGTGAAATCGGGAGCGCTTTCGGCGCGCTCTGCGACAAACTCGATCTGGGTGTGCCTTCGATCCTGGAGCTTGGCATGGCTCTGCGTGTCGAAGCGTTACGCGGGCGATCGTTGGCCCTCAAAGCAATCGGTGAAGGTCAAGCCGCGGTCCGCGCGATCCGTGATGCCGCGCGATCCGTCGTCGATGCCGCTGCGATTCTTGGGTACGACCGCGTTCCCGCCACGGTCGCCGAGTTTTACGCGGAAGTGAAACGCGCCGGAGCGCTGCAAGGACGCGCCGATGGTGGCGGCAGTCGAGCGAGCGCCGTGCGGATCGCGCGCCCGAACGAGCTTTGCGGCATCCGGCACGAGTTGGTCATTGTCACGGGTTTGTCCGCGGGGGCGTACGGTCCCGACGCCGACGCGATGCTGATCAGTGAACGTTTGCGCGCATCGCTCCCGCCGATCGCTCGACCACCGTCGGCTCGGGAACGCGATCGGGTTCGTCGATCCGAACTTGCGTGGACCATGGGTGCGGCTCGGCAGGTGATCCTGTCCATGTCGGCTGCGGAAGATGCGGGCGTGGATCATCCGATCATCGCGCGGGCGCGGCGGGCCAACGTGCAGGAGCGTGTCGAGCCGCAATCGCGCGTGTCGCGAGCTGCATCGCGGATCGATGCGCGCGGTTCCGAGCTGGTGTCGTTGTCGGCGGGATCGTTGCCTGCGCCGCTCATCGCGGATCGCGTGACGATCGAGAAGAAGCGTCTCGAGTTTTTCCTGGACCCGCGTTCGGTGGCCGGGCCTTTTACCGGGAAGATCGACACGGGCGAATCCGAACTGTCGCATCACGTGCGCGCGTGCGTGGGCGGGGGTTTGCCCGAGAAGCCGATTGGCGTGACGCACATCGAAAAGGCGGCGAGTTGCGCGTTTGCCGGGTTTGCCCGGCGCGTGTGGCGGACACGTAAAGTCGAAGACGCTCTCGAAGCGGCGGACCCTCGCGAGCGGGGAACACAAGTGCACGCGGCGGCGGCGGCGGCGTTTCAAGCGGCGTGGGATGCGGGGGGCCGGACAAACGTGCGCAAGGCGCTCGAAGCTGCGCGGGATGCGGCGATGAAGGCCGTGGGGGCCGATGCGGAAGCGACGCCGTTGCGACGCGAGTTGCTGATGGGTTCGGTGGAAGTGGCGATGGGGTTTGTCGCGCACGGTCTGCGCGAAGTCGGGTTTTCCTTTGCGTTCGCGGAACAGCCCTTCGGTCCTCGTGTGGGTGGTGTGTGGGACGCGTTGCGGCTCGAGCGACCGGCGGACGGCGACGATGGTCGAGGAGCCATGATTTCCGGCGCGGAAGGGCCGATTTTCGTCGAAGGCAAGATCGACCGCATCGACAAGGCCGACGGCAAGAACGCCGCGCGCGTCGTCGACTACAAAACGGGCCAGGTTCCTCGACAAACCGAACAAGGATCGTTGCACCTCCAACTACCTCTGTATTCGGCCGTGGTCGCTCGAGCCACCGGCGTGGATGAAGTGCAAGCGTTGTATTTGGGCGCGGACAAACGCGGCGCGATCAAGGCTTCGCCGGCGCGCGAAGGGGATCGCAAAGCGGTAGCGGACAAACGCGAAGAGGCTGCGAAAAACGCGCGACGCGTCATTTTGCAGTTGTGGGCCGGACACATCGAGCCGCGTCCGGTGACCGGTTCGATGTGTGAACGATGCGATGCGCGGGATGTTTGTCGCCGTCCCGCCGTCGTGCCGGAAGAGGACGACGAGGAGGCGGGCGGATGAGTTTTACGCTGCCTCCGGAAGACGCTCTGCTCTACGCGTTTCGCCGCAACATCGTCGTGGCCGCGAGCGCCGGTACGGGCAAAACGTATCGCCTCACGGCGCTGTACGTGATGCTCACGCTCGGCCTCACGTCGATGGGACAAACCGACGACGAACCGCTCGCGCCCATTTCACCCGAGCGGATCGTCGCGACGACGTTTTCCCGTGCCGCGGCTCAGGAAATTGCCGCCCGCGTGCAAGCGGCCTTGACCAGCATTTCGGAATGGTCCGAGGTGGACAAACCCCCGGACTTGGCCGAGGTGCTCAACGCTCGGCGTGCTGTGTTGCGCGATCCTCCTTCGGTCGCCGAGCTGAAACGTCGCGCCGCGGATGCGCTCACGCGTTCTGCGGGGGCCCGCATCGATACGCTCCACGGTTTGGCGCAGCAGATTGTCCGGACGCACGCGTTGGCCTTGGGCGTGGATCCCGAGGCTCGCGTCGTGGATGAAGACGAAGCGCAAGCGTTCGCGGATCTTGCCGTGGATGAAGCGCTCAGCGCAGCGCTCGATGCCGGAGGTGCTCGTGCGGACGCTGCCCGAGCGCTCGTCGCCGCAGCCGGAGGCGTATGGGGCGCGCGAAGGCAAGTTGCCCGGCTGTGTGATCGTCTCGATGAAGAAGGGCTTTTGCCGTCGGAGTTATTGCTCTCCGAACATGCCGAAGGTGCCATCGAGCTCCGCCGCTCGATCGACGAAATGGTCAAACTTTGTCGTGACGGTGGTGTGCGTACGAAAGACGCGGCCGATGCGTTGGCGCAGGTCTTGGCTTCGTCCGATCGTTCGGTGCTCTTGCCGCCCGGTGCGGAGGGCCAACTGCGCGCGTTTTTCGAAGTTTCTTTGCGAGGAAAAACCAGCGATGCGGACAAGGCATTCGGAGCATTTCGGGAAGGTTTTTCCGGAACATCGAATGCGGATCGAGCGTCCGGGGTCATTGCGCTCTTGCGTGAAGGATTGCAGTTATCGGCGCGAGAACGCGCGGTGGTCGTTTTGCTCGAGGATGCTCGAGCGCGACTGGCCGCGATGCGTCGGCGCGAAGGCGTGCTCGGATTCGGCGATATGTTGCGAATTGCCCGGGATGGATTGCGGGATCGCCCGGATTTGGCCATTGCCGTGCGTGAATCCATCGACGCTTTGTTGGTGGACGAATTTCAAGATACGAGCCGAGCGCAACGAGACATCGTCTATCTTTTGCGGGAGCGGAGCGACAGCGGCAGGCCCGTGGGACGTGCTCCGATTGCCGATGAATTAAAACCGAGCGGATTGTTTTTGGTCGGTGACCGCAAACAATCCATTTATGGATTTCGCGGTGCGGACGTGGCCGTGTTTTCGCGCATTACGGGTGAACTTTGCGGTCCGGCGGCGCGCGATGCATTGGCCTTGGCTCCCGAGATTTGCGCGCCCATGGCGCGAGCGGACCTCGTGGCTTTGCGAGAAAGTCGGCGCAGCGGCGGGAGGATTCTTTCGTTCGTCAATGCTTTTTCCGGACACGATTTTCGTGCCGAAAGTGGAGATACGCCGCGAGATTTCGAAGTCGTGTACGGGCCTGCGGATCATTTGGTTCCCGTGCCCGATGCGACGGAGCAAGGTGAAGTCGTTTTTATTGAAGACGATGGTGCCTGTCCTCCGGATGCCGAACCCGTGATTCGCGGGGCCACGCGATCGATGCGGGAAGCGTTTGTCGCGGCAGCCTACACGGCCAAACTCGTTCGTTCAGGCGCGGCGGCGTTTCACGATATTGCAATTCTTGCTCGGCGCCGACGAACCTTGCCGTTGTTGGAACTCGCCCTCGCGCGTCTCGATATTCCGCACGTCGTTGCCGGTCGAGCGTTGTACGACACCACGGAGGTGCGCGATGTCGCCGCCGTCTTGCGTCTTCTCGTGGATCGCCGCGATCGGTTGGCGCTGGCGACGGTGTTGCGAGGTCCCGCGGTAGGTTTGTCCGACGCGGGTTTGGCGTGGTTATCGATTCCCGGTCTGGGTTTGTCGCTGCCGTTGGAACGATCCGATGCGCCGCGTCTTTTGTCGGCGCATCCCGGCTGGTCGCACCTCGGTCCGGCCGATCGCACGCGCCTCGAAGACTTCGTGCGCCGGTTTGTTGAATTGCGTCGAGCGGCCATGCGTTTGCATCCGGGAGAAGCGATTCGCGCCGCCGTTGCCGCCTTTGATTTGGATCGCGTTTTTGCGGCCATGCCGCGTCCGGAAATGCGTATTGGCAACGTCGATCGGTTGCTCGGGGTCGCGCGTCGTCGCGGAGGAACTTTGCCGGGGTTTGTCCGGTGGCTCGATCGCCGCATGAACGAAGATGGCGACGATCGCGAAGACGCCACGTTTGCCGAGGAAGAAGACGCGGTTCGTCTCTTGACCATTCACGCGAGCAAGGGACTTGATTTTCCCATTGTTATCGTGGTCGATCTCGACGCGGGCATTTCGCCGCGGCCGACGGGCGTGCAAATCGCCTCGATCGGTGGGGACAAACCCACGCTCGTGTTGCGGCATTCTTCGTCTCGGCCGAATCCTCTGTCGGAATCGGCGCTCGCGACGCTCGAAGCCGGAGAAATCCCGGCGCGGGAGACCTTGCGGACAACGGCGTTGCGGCTCGCCGATGCCACGAATCGCGCTCGAGAATTGTCCGAACGTCAGCGCCTCACGTACGTCGCGATTACGCGTCCCAAGCGCATGCTCACGCTCGTCGGCGTGGCCAAAGGTGAGGGGACGCGTCGGAGCAAGGGGGGTTCGGCGTTTGAATCGCTCGACCTGGGTTTTTCCAACCCGCAGATTAAAAGTTCCATTACGACGCACGTGCGTGCCTCGGACTTGCTCGCGCATCCCGACGCGCAGCCGCGTGATGCTCGGCGTTCCATGGCGGCTTTGACCGGGCCTTACCCGCATTGGCCGGAAGAACCTCCCACGCGCACGATTGCCATTGCCACGACCCCGCTGTCGCTTTTTCAAGGTTGCCCACGTCGTTTTCGCTTGCGTCAGCTGCTCGGTTTTGACGAACCCTTGAGCACGGGTTGGATCGATCTTCCCGGGCCTGTGGATCCCAACGCGCCTGTCGTCGACGCGCCGGTTGTCGAACCGATCGATCTCGATCCGCGTATTCGGGGTTTGGCGGCGCACGGCGTGCTCGAACGTTGGCCTCGCGAAGCGTTTGGAAGGCCCACGGATACCGCGGATGTCGCGCGGCGATTGGCTCTGGCCGGCTTGCGCTCCGATATTCCGGAAGCTTCCCGAATTGCCGAAGGAATCGCGCGATTTCTCGATGGTCCTTACGCGCGCACGATTCGTGAACAAGGCTTGCGACTTTTGCGCGAAGAACCATTTGTCCTGACAATCGGTTTGTCTCCGGCGCCCGATGGAACACGGCGTGTTCTGGGGTTGCGTGGGGCCGTGGACTTCGTCGTGTTTCGTCCCGATGGAACGGTTGACGTCATCGATTACAAACTTTCGCGTCCTCGTTCGGACCTCGGCGTGTATGCATTTCAGCTGCACGCGTATGCCCTCAGCATGTTTCGCCGGGAACCCGAGCGGCGGATTCGCGCGGGGGTTTTGTTTCTGGCGGGAAGTTCGGCGGAGCCGGTGTTTTTGGGCTCGGACGGGCCTGACGGCACGATAACCCCGGACGAGCACGACGCGTTTTCGCGACACTTGTCGGAGCTCGGCGAGCGATTTGCGGAATCACGTTGGGCGGATCGATTCGATCCCGTGCCGCTCGATCGTTGTCGCAAACTTCGTTGCGGGTTTGTCGGAGCTTGTTACGGCCCCGAAGCGTCGCTTTGATGGCGTGGGGGTTGGTAAGACAAACGCAGTGATTTGTACGTGAGGGGAATTGAGAGCGCACGCGTTGAGAGCGCACGCGTTGAGAGCGCACGCGTTGAGAGCGCACGCGTTGATTTGAACGTTCGCTCCGCGCGCTCCCGCGCGCTCCGCGGAGAAGCTTTGTGTGGGATGGGGGGGGGGG
>CAYSYX010000056.1:0-5718 GCA_964435055.1 uncultured Polyangium sp.
ATCATGAGGTCCGCGAACTCGACGACGACGATGACGATGTACCGAAGTTTTTCCGGCCTCGCGACATCGGATCCGTCTTTCGCCGCCGGCACTTCCACTTCGGTTCCATCCGCCGCGACCGCAGAAACTTTGGCATTTGCCGGAGGTTTGGGCGGACGAACCTCACCACGTTCGACCTTCTCCACCCAGCCGTTGTACGTGCCGATGTTCTTCGTGCCCGCGTTCGCAAAGAGCTGATACCGACGCTCCATTTCATCGACGGCCCACTTGAGCGCGTTTGCCGCTTGCTTCATGTCCGTAACAACCGGCAAGAGCATGTGCGGAATACGGTCGAACGGCGCGAGCTCGACGACCTTCGGATCGATCATGAGCATGCGCAGATCGGCAGGCGACTTTCGGAAGAGCAAGCTCACGAGCATCACGTTGAGCCCGACGCTCTTTCCGGCACCCGTTGCACCGGCGACGATCACGTGCGGCATCGAAGCGAGATCGGCAAAGTACGGAGCACCGACGATATCTCGTCCAAGCACACACGGCAGAGGTGCTTTGAGGTCCAAGAATCGTTTGTCCTCGACCAGCTCGCGCATCGAAACGGGGACGCGACGATCGTTCGGCAGTTCAAACCCGATGCGGTTCTTTCCGGGAATCGGAGCGATGATGCGGACCTTGCGCGACAAACCGAGCGCGAGATCGTCCGCGAGGCTCGCCACCTTGGAGACTTTTGTTCCGGCCGCCGGAGCCACTTCGAATGTCGTGACGGTCGGCCCGGGATGGATCTCTTCGACCTTCCCGCTGACGCCGTAATCCGCGAGCGTCTTTTCGAGCAGCACGGCGTTTTCGCGCAGCGTCTCTTCATCCACGACGATGCATTCATCACCCGGAGGTTCGAGCATCGTGGTCGAAGGCAACGTGAAGCCTTTGCCAAACGAAGGCACGACCTTGACGACTTCGCGAACCTTGGGTTTTTCCGGAGCGACTTCTTTTGCCAGAACGGGAGACTCGTCCTTCGCCGCCATGATGACCGGCGCCGGCGTTTCCGATTCGTCGTCAGGTTCGTCTTTCAGGAACTTCGCGCTCGGTTCGTCCTGGTCGTCTTCGTCCTCTTCGTCATCGAGTTCGACAAAGCGTTCGCCGGGTGCGGGCTTAGCGGGCGCTACGGGCGCAATGGGAGCGACGACTTTCTTGGCGGCACGCGGCGCGGGCGTAGGTTCGTCCTGGACAACAGCTTTTTCCGGAGCTGCATCTTTGGTCTTCGGCAGCTCACGAGCGACGACTTCGGACACTTCGGCGACTTCGGCGCGAACGGTTTTGGCAACGCGCTCGGGACGAGCTTCGACGGCGTCGACTTTGCGCGGTTTGGCGGCTCGAACCGCCGGTGCTTCTGTGGACAACGCGATGATCGGTTCAAACGATTCGTCGGCAACGTTGGTCTCGCTGACGGCAACGATAGCTTCGGGGTTTGCCGACGGAGCGACGATGGACGGGCCGCGAGGTTTGTCTTCCGCAACGTTTCGTTTGACAACCGGCTTGGCGTTCTCGACCGGAGCGACCACTTTTGCCGGCTCGGCAACCGGAGCCGCCTTCACTTCTTCAGCGGCCGCAGCGACCTTCACGACGGGTTTTGCCGCTTCGACAGCAGCAGCTTTGACGACGCGTTTGGGCTCTTCCGATCGTGAGATCTTGGCCGCAACGCGAGGTTCGTCGTTTCGAACGACCTTGACCGTGGGCTTGGCGCCTTCGGCGGCGAACGAGGGGATGGGGGTGGTTGCTCCAAGAACGATCGCGTCGCCGTGGTCGCTCGAGCGTGAGCTGGGCACGTCGGTCGCGTCGGTTTTCGCTTCGAAGGCGTCGGCGGCTTTGTTTGCGGCGGCGCGCTTTTTGCGAGCCGGTTTGTCGCCGTCGGATGTTTCGGATTCGGAAGGTTTGTCTTTACGATACTGCGCTTGATCGTCGGCGAGGACGGTGATGATGACGTCGGTGGGCGCAGGCGTGAGGTGTTTCTCGGCGGAGGAGGACTTCTTTTCCGCGGGAGGCGCGGCGGCTTTTTCGATTTCGCGCACGCGTTGGAGAGCGCGCATGAGTGCGCCCAGGCCAAACATGCCGCGTTCGCTGAGGCTCAAGAAGAAGGCACGAGCGCGCACGACGAGGTCGATGAAGGAGAAGGTCGCGCGCTGAACGAGGATGAGCGAGACGATGGTGAGGCCGATGATGTACGAGCCGATCGCGGAGAAGAGCGATCGCATGACTTCACCGAAGAGTTCGCCAACGCTGCCGCCGAGAGGCGACGCGCCGAATGCGGTGGCCATGGGAAAAGCGACGTGGGCGAGGGCGGCGAGGATGACAAGGACGACGATGTCCCCGCCAAACCTGGCGACACTTGCGCGAGAAGGTTTGCCCGCGAGCAGAGGTCCGGAAAGAACGGCGAGCTCGATGGGGATGGTCCAAGCAGCGATGCCGAAAGCGCCGGAAAAGAAGCTGGAAAACGCTTCACCGACAGGGCCGACCCAGTTGGGGCCCATGACCTCGGGACGCATCGGATCCGCTTCGAACGAAGCGAGCGCAAGCACGGTGTAGAGCGCGGAAGCGAGGAGCAAAAGAGCTGCGGCTTCACGGGCATACGTGTGCATCGGACGCACCGAGGTTGGCGCGGCAGTTGCGGTGTTTTCCCGTTGCTTTTTCGTGGGCGAAGCGGCGGGTTCTTCAGGAGCGGACGCAGCCGGCACACGACGAGGAGCGAAGAGAGGAACGGCCATAACTTACCTGTACCTACTTTGCCTACCTATACGCACTTGTAGCCCGGTGCAAGTTGCTGTGGTTAGAACGGCTCTATCCGCGAAATTCGCGGCCAATTTCGAACCGTGGTTGGATTTTTTGTTAATAGAAACACAATAATTGCGGCGCTCATGGCGGCCAATTTCGAACCGTGGTTGGATTTTTTGTTAAATTAATAACAATTGCTGACCATTTTCATTGGCGACTGGATGCGCACCGTGGTTGGCCATGCGGAACGCGAAATCGGCGATGGATCGAGGCCCTTTCAGGAATCGTCCCAAAATTCTTTGAGCTTGGACGTCCTCGGGCGTTACCATCCCCGTCGATCCCGGCATGCGAATGAAGGAAGAAGCATCGCGACGCTCGATGAGGGCGTCGATGTTGGCGCTGGTTCTCGCGGCGTCTGGTTCGGCGTTGGCGCTCTCGGGCTGCCGGGTCGATGACAAAGACGTGCACTTGTGGGAAGGCACCGCGCAAGGCCCCAAAAAGCTCTGCGCTGTCTTGCTCCACGACAAGTACGAGACTTCGCTGCGAGTCGAATCGGCGCTGGCGATCATTCGCATGAAGCCACGATCCGGACGTCGTATCGCGTTCACGCAGATCGATGGCGACGTCGAACCGGACAACCCGGTGTGCAAAGGCAACCTCGTCGACGTGCTCTCGTCGCTTGCGCCTGAAACGCAAAAAGCGATCGTCGGACCGCTCGTCGCCGCGCTCATCGCCGAGTTGAAGAAGCCGCCGCCTGCGGTTCAACCCGGGCAACCGCTCCCGACCGACGCTTCGCTTCCGTACAAAGATGCGGCGTATGTGCTGATGATGGCCGACAAACCGGCGCTCATCACCGACGAAGCGCAGAAAAAAGAGCTCAAAACCGCGCTCACCGCGTGGGCCATGGCCGACTTCGAACACCGCGCCGAGTCACGCGGGCAAGCGTCGACCATGGAGCAAGTGCTTCGCGCAATCGGTGCGGAAGGCGTCGTCGGCCTGCCCAAGCTCATGGTGCGCGATGCCCGAAAGCTCGACATGATGGCCTCGCTCGTCGCCGAACTCGGCGATGCAAAAACGAAAGACGCAGCTTCGGCGGCGCTCGTTGAAAATGCCAATTGGATCCTGACCGACGACTGGACGAAGGTTCGGACAAAAGAACTCGAAAAATCCAACGCCGACCAGAAGCTCACCCCGACGCCCGAGCAATTCAAGAAGCAGCTCGAGCTGTTACAGGACGACGAACTCACCAAGTTGTTCCAGTCGATGCGTCGCGTGGGAGGTCGACCGACGGTCGACTTCGCGCTCGGGTTTGCCGCTCGCAAGGACCAGAGTGACAAACGGCGTCAGTTCGCGATGGTGATGGTCGAGGGGCGCTTGGACAAGACCAACCCCGAAGATCTCAAGCGAATCATGGAGATCGCGAGCAGCGACGCGCCCGATGTGGTGCTCGATCAGGCGTTTCGTCGCCTGGGTGAAATGCCCCGTGAGGTTGTGGCGGACAAACTCATCGAACTTTTCAAGACGGACAAATGGAAAGTTCGGCGAGCTGCCGCAGCGACATTCTTGAAAATGTCGCAGGTCAAGCACATTCGTGATTTCTTGAACGCATTGCCGGATGGCAAACCCTTCGCGATGGCGGAAGCCCTCACGTATGGGGCTTTGATGGGTGAAATGAAGGAAGGCAAACCGCTCGATGAGCTCAAGCCCTTCTTCAACAATGGATCAGCCGCAGCCCGAACGAGCGCCATTGCGTATTATTTCACGTATGGGACGTCGGCTGATTTGTCGGAGGTCACACCGCTCGAAGCGGAGGGTGATTGGGGTCCAAGCCCTGCTCCGACTTGTGATACCGATCCAGACTGCAAGTGGCTTTGTGAAGTCCCCAAAGAGGGCGGGCAAGGGCGCGAGCAGAAAGAGATCAAGACCATTCAGGATTTCGTTCGCTTTTGCATCGAGCCTGCCATGAAGGATCGCAAACCCGAGGCGGGTAAGGAGCAAAAGAAGTGAGCAGCGGCGCTGGGCGCGAGCAATCGCATCCTGCAAGGCGGCCTTTCGATATTCGCAGCACGGCCAAGAACCATCGACGACGATTAGGGAAAAATGAGCGCGGACCCGAATAAAAAGAGCGCAAGAACATTCCAGTGCCGCGACGTCCTTTGGGAGACGTTCGAACAGATGGCGCGCGAGCTGGAGTGCTCGATCGACTACCTCATCAACGAGTCGATGAAGCAGTATGCTCGGCAGCGCAGCTACAGCCCGCGCACGCCGTTCCCGGGTGCTCCACGCACCGAGGGAGGGGCGCCGGGATCCGGGCCGCCGATGCCGCCATCGACAGCGGGAATTCCCGCTGCGCCACCGTCACCGCCGCCGCCGGGTTATCCGCCGGCTCCAGGTGCGACGCCCATGCCCCCGACGTATGCCGACGGTCCTCCGGCAGCTCCTCCGCCCATGATGGGTGGCATGGGCATGCCGGGTGCGCCGCCTGGACCTCCGCCGATGATGGGCATGCCGGGTGCACCGCCTCCGCCGCCTCCGATGATGGGCGGCATGGGTATGCCGGGTGCGCCGCCTCCGCCGCCTCCCATGGGTGGACCAGGTGCTCCGCCTCCCATGATGGGTGCTCCAGGTGCTCCGCCTCCACCCATGATGGGTGCTCCAGGTGCTCCGCCCCCGCCCATGATGGGTGGTATGGGCATGCCGGGTGGTCCGGGTGCACCGCCCCCGCCGCCTCCCATGGGTGCAGGTGGCCCGCCTGCACCTCCGCCGCCGTACGGTGCAACACCTCCTCCACCTCCCGGTGCGTACACTCCGCCGCCAACGATGTCGGGTGTCGCCGGTGGCCCGCCACCTCCGCCGCCTCACATGGTGAATGCACCTCCGCCCCCGCCACCTGGGATGGGCATGGGTGCGCCGCCACCTCCGCCGCTTCCTCGTGGTGATGGACGAGGTGACGAATCA
>CAYSYX010000056.1:5728-5985 GCA_964435055.1 uncultured Polyangium sp.
CCGCCGCCTGGTGTGGGTGGACCACCACGACCGCCTTCCACGACTGCAACGCCCGCCCCGCCGACGGCGTCGCCGCCAACCGTTGGCAAGCGACCGCCGAGTGTTCCTTCGCCTGCCGGACCGGGTGCCGCTCGTGGCCCGGGTTTGCCCCCGCCGCCGCCCACGGGAATGGGTCGTCCGCCGGGGCCGCCGCCGCCTCCAGGCGCTGCCGGCGCACCGCCTCCGCCGCCTCCGCCCGGTGGTGGCATGCGTTCCAC
>CAYSYX010000056.1:5995-31636 GCA_964435055.1 uncultured Polyangium sp.
GCGCAGGCCCGGCACGCAGTGTTCCGCCGCCTCCGCCCATGGGAGGTGCACCGCCCGGACCGCCGCCTCCGCCGCCGGGACTCACGCCTCCGCCGCCTCCGGGACCGCCCGGCATGGCTCCGCCTGGTATGGGTCCGCCCGGCATGGGACCGCCCGGTATGGCTCCGCCTGGACCACCCGGACCGCCTCCTCCGCCGCCCAGCCTCGGAGGACCGCCCACGTTGGCCGCTACGCCTCCGCCTCCGCCGCCGATGGGGTTTGGCGGGGCACCTCCGCCGCCTCCGCCGCCGCAATACGGCGCGATGCCGCCTGGTCCGCCGCCAGCTCCTCCAGGTCCGCCCCCGGGTCCGCCGCCCGCTGCTCCGACGCCTCCGCCGGCAGCACCTTCGGCCGGAGGTATCCCCGGCGCGATCCCGCTCTTCGCCTATTACGGCGGCGAACGGTTTGTCGTGAACAAGGACCGCTTCATCATCGGTCGTGGCAAACAGTCGAGCGACTTGACGATCAAAGATCCGAACGTCTCGCGACAACACGCCATGGTCGAATACTTGAACGGCCAGTACTACATGGTCGATATGGGCTCGACAAACGGCGTCGAGTACAGCGGTCAGCGCATCACCCGCAAAGCGATCGGTGAAGGCGACCAGTACCGCATCTGCGATCACGAAGTCCGCTTCTCCTACCGCTGATGAATCCCTCGGCTCTCAGGCTGCGCGCGAACCCTTCCCCTCGCGTCGCAGCCCGCCGTCCATTCTCCATCTCCACCCTCGGCCTCGCCCTTGGCCTCACGTTTGTCTCGACACACGGGTTTGCTTCGGACGAACCTCCGTGGGTCGGTCCCGACGCACCTCCGCTGGGCGACGGCATCGTCAGCGCCCGGATCCTCAAGAGCGACCAACCCATCCTGAACGCTCCTTGGGAAGCCGCTGGTCGCCGTGGATCCGCCGCAAAAGATGTCCACCTGCCCATCTTCGCCATCCGTCGCGGCGCAGGTTGTCGCGGTCGATACCTCAGCGTCGGCCCCAGCGCGTGGGTTTGCGAAGACGCCGTCGAGCTCGCCGCAACTCCGTTCGTCGACGCGGGTTATCGCGCCTTACGCGCCCAACCCGACGGCCTTCCGTTTCGGTACTACTTCGTCGGACCCGACGGATCGTTTGCGTACAAACGACTCTCCGCCGCCGACACCGGCTCCCCGGACATGCAACTCGAACCGGGATTCGCCGTCGCGGTCGTGGAAGAACGCATCGTCGAAGGCAACCGTTACGGCCGCACGCACAACGAACTTTGGGTACCCATGCGCGACGTCGGACCCGCCCGTACGATCGCCTATCGCGGTGAACAGATCCCGCGCGACGGCTCCGCGAGCTTGTCGTTTGGATGGATCGTCATCGACAACGCCGACGTGTTTGCTTCGCCAAACCCGGGCGCCAAGAAGGTCGACCATCGCAGTCGCTTCGAACGTGTGCCGTTCTTCGAAGAGAAGAAAGCCGGTTCGACTTCGTTCACCCGCATCGGCGATGGAGCCTGGGTTCGTTCTTCCGAACTTCGTCATCCATCACTAGGCGAGCCGCCCGCCGAAGTCGACGTCACCACGGGCGAACGATGGATCGACGTGCACCTCGAATCGCAAACGCTCGTCGCGTACGAAGGCAAGCAACCCGTCTTCGCCACACTCGTTTCCACCGGCAAAGGTCGCGAAGGCTCGGCCACCGCAACACCTCGCGGCACGTTTCGCATCTGGGCCAAACTCTTCACGTCCAACATGGACAACCTCGAAGACGAAGGCGCGCATCGGTACTACCGCATGGAGGATGTGCCGTGGGTGCAGTACTTCTCCAAAGGCGTCGGCCTGCACGGAGCGTTCTGGCACAGATCGTTTGGACACGTACGAAGTCACGGATGCGTGAACCTTGCGCCCATCGATGCCGAGTGGCTCTTCTGGTGGACCGGTCCGCATATCCCCGCCGGCTGGACAGCCGTTTTACCTTCCAATCACGACCCGGGCACAGTCGTCCGCGTTCGCTGAGTCGAGACGAACAAGATGGTGTCGATCGTCAGTGCAGTCCGAGATCTCGCGCGCTTGCGACAAATCTACGTGGTCCTCGTCCGCCACGGCTTCGGTGAACTCGCGCAACGTTTGGGTTTGGGTGGACGAACTCGCGGGGCACCTGAAGCCTTACCCGAACATGAAAACGCGGAAGCCCTCGCTGAAGTCGAACGAGGCGAAGAAGAACGCCGCCGTATCTCGTTGCCCGAGCGCGTACGCCTCGTGTGCATGGATCTCGGCCCGTCGTTCGTGAAGCTCGGTCAGATCGCTTCGACGCGCCCGGATGTTCTTCCCGCCGAATGGATCGTTGAACTCAAGAAGCTGCAAGACAGCGTCAATCCCCTTCCCTCGAAGGACATCAAAGAAGCCGTCGAAGCCTCCCTCGGCGCAGCGTTGAACGACATCTACGAATCGTTTGAGGACAAACCACTCGCGGCGGCATCGATCGGCCAAGTGCATCGCGCAGTCTTGAAAACGGCCGAAGGTCCCAAGAACGTCGTCGTCAAAGTTCAACGGCCCGGCATTCGTTCCACCATCGCCAGCGATCTCGAGCTGCTCCATGCATTGGCAAAGCTCATCGAACGCACGATCCCCGAATCATCGCTGTATCAACCGGGGGCCCTCGTCGATCAATTCGATCGGGCGATCACGAGCGAACTCGATTTCGGACAAGAAGCCGAACACGCGATCCGTTTTGCGAAGAACTTCGAAGGCCATCCGCACGCTCGTTTCCCGCACGTCTATCGCGAAGCTTCCTCCAAGACGGTGCTCACGCTCGAGCTGCTTCCGGGCGGCAAAGTCTACGAAGCGATTCGCGAACATGGGCACAAGGGACCTGCGATCGCGCAGGCATCGGTCGGCATCGTCATCAAGAGCATCTTCGAGGACGGGTTTTTCCATGCCGATCCACATCCTGGAAACATCCTGATTTCCGGCGATCCCGATCGTCCCACCATCGGCATGATCGATCTCGGCATGGTCGGTCGACTGAGTCCCGACATGCGCGACAAGACGCTCGATCTGATGGTCGCAGCGGTTCGTCAGGACCATCTCGCGGTGGCCGATGCTTTGTACATGCTTGGTACACCAACGAAAAAAGTCGACATGCGAGCTTATCGTGCCGAAGTCAGCATGTTGGCCGAGAAGTACCTGGGCAAACCGCTGAAGGAGATCGACGTCGCGGCGATGATCAGCGATCTGATGCGCGGCGCGTCGAAGTACGGCATCGAGATCCCGGCGGACTTTTTGTTGGTGGGCAAAGCGATCATGACGATCGAAGGCGTGGGCAAAGAGATCGATCCGGATCTCGACGTCTTCGGCGTGGCGCGTCCGTACTTCCTGGAGCTTTTGCGCAAGCGTTATTCGCCCGAGCGAATGGGCATGGAGGCGTGGCGGGGGCTCGAGCGTTTGTCCGGAGCGGCCTACGATTTGCCGCAGCAACTGCGCGAAGTGCTGGACGATTTGCGCCTTGGTCGCCTGACGTTGCAAACAACAAACCCGACGTTGCCGAAGACGGTGGATCGCTTGGGTCGACGTGTGTTTGCGGGGATGGTCGTGGCGGCGTTTGTCTTGGCCGGTACGGCGCTCGTGGCCTCGGGTCGCCAGGAAGTGCTCGGGATTGTGCTTTTGACGTTCGGGGTTTTGGTGATGCTCGGGCACCTTGCGGCGGACATGATTCGTCGCAATTGAGGTATCGTTCGAGCCCCAAAGGTTGGAGTACAAAACAACAAAAGCACGCCCGTTCCTTATGCAGGAGAGGCGTGCTTTTGGTTTTGCTGATCAGCCGATGAATCGGCGACGAGCTCAGAAGTTCGCGGGGAGGCGGCTCTGGAGCAAGTAAGCGATGATCAGGGCGAAGAGAACGAGCGACTCGATGAGGGCCAGACCGAGAATCATCGGGGTCTGGATACGCGCAGCCGCGCCGGGGTTGCGCGAGATGCCTTCGAGCGCGGCGGCAGCAGCGCGGCCTTGACCGAGGGCACCACCGAGAACTGCGACGCCGATGGCAAAGCCTGCTCCGACGCTGATCCAACCGAACGAATCGAACTTGTTGGATGCGCTTTCCTGCGCGAACGCCACAGCGGGAAGAAGAACCATCGCGGTCGTGACGACAACAGACAGGGAAAGCTTGCTCTTGAGAGACATCCGGACTTGCTCCTTTCAGGCCACGTGCCCCAACGGGGGATCGTGCTGCGTATGAAAATCACTTGGCCCATGGGGCGCGGGGGAACTTGTTGACGGGTTTGTCCCCCTCGTGGGCCGGGGCGGCTTTGCGAGCGCGCCCCCCTCTAATCCGTTTTTGATCGCTTGGCCAGTTCCTTCTGCGAAAAGCGATCTCTCAGTGATGATCACCGTGCTCGGCATGCTCGGTCGCGAGACCGATGTAGATGCTGCTGAGCAGGCAAAACACGAGTGTTTGAACGACGATCACGATGAGCCCGAGAACCATCACGGGCAGCGGAAGGAGAATCGCCAGCATGCCGGCGAAGACCGACGCAATCAGGTGATCGGCGGCGATGTTCACCATCAGACGAACACTCAACGTGATCGGTCGGACGCACGTCGAGATGACTTCGATGGGGAAAATCAGCGGTGCCAAATACCACTTCGGCCCCGCCATGTGCTTGATGTACGCCCAGCCGTTTTCTTTGAGCCCAAAGTAGTTGAACGCGATGAACACGAGCAGCGAACAGCCGATCGTCACGTTCAAACTCGATGTAGGGGCCGGGAATCCGGGAATCAAACCCGAAACGTTCGAGAAGAAAATAAACGCAGCGGACCCGCCGATGAGCGGGAAGTAACGCTGCGCGTTCTTTGCTCCCATGACGTCTTCGGACATCGAATAGAAGTACCCGAAAAACGCCTCGAAAAACGTTCGCAGGCTCAAACGTTCGTCCGGTACGACCGACTCGTCGACGCGCTTCCATTGGTTGCGCACCGAGAGGGACAAACCGATGAACACAAGGATGACGAGCATGCTCGAGAAGATCGGTTCGAGCCCTCGGTAATCCACCGGCTGGTTGCCAATGAAGGTGTGTCCAAGGTTCTTCGCGTTTTCACGAAGACCAGGCAAGTGGGAGACGAGGAACGTCAAAAAACTCGTATGCTCGGGCATGTTCGTTATCCCTTGGCCTCACCGAACGAAACACTCTTCATTTTTCGCTCGGCGGGGGTTCTTCCGGCCCCGGGGGACTCGCCTTTAGCACATCCTCACGAGATCTGTCCGCGAAAGATCTGCGCAAATTCGAGTCCGCATCGGACCGGCTGGATTCAGGCTCGTTTACATCATCCGCAGGCTTTGGGCCAAACAGCGTTCCCATCGTGATCCCGATCGGAAGCGACCCGTACCCCACGAGCAGCGACAAAGGTGACGCGATCCCGCTGCGAAGGATGAGCCAAACGCCACCAAAAAGTCCCGCCATCTTCAAAACGGCAAACGCCGTCCATGGCGCCGCAGCTCCTCGCCGCGACAAAAACGCCTCCCCAATCCGCGCAAACGCCCAAAGGTTTGCCAGGGAAAACACTCCGCCAACCCCCACGCCCAACGCCGTTCGCACGTCGAACGCTGCCGCAGCCCCTGCCGCGAGCACACCCGCGGTCATCGCCACCGACAACATCGCGACGCGCACGCCATCATCGAGCCGCGTGCTTTGAGACGACTTCGGCGCACTCATCGATCGCCCTTTCCGCTCTTCGACGCGTTGTCGTTCTCGTCTTCTTCTGCTTCGTCGTTCTGTTCGATCGTCGCGTTCTTTCGCGCTTCATCGGGCGAGTCGTACTTCGGCAAAGGATTGCCCTGCTCGCGTTCTTCTTTCGCCGCAAGCGCCTGCATTTCCGCATGCGCACGCATCACGGACTTAATCGCCGCCGCCAGCCCGAAGACAAACCCGACACCCGCACCGTATGGCGCCGTCCCAAACTTGTCGTCGATCCACCGACCACCGAAAAACCCGAACGCGATGCACAAAACGATCTCGAGTCCGATCGTTCCAAAACTGCCGACACCACGCCATTCATCGACCTTGGCTCGCCGTCGCCCACCGACCTCACGTTTGCCGTGGTTTGTCACTTGGTACCTACGACCCGCGCGACCGAAGACAGCCGCGATTCGATCAATGCCTCGAGCGCCGGACGCAACTGCTGCACCGCCCGCGCTCGATGACTCTTGGTGTTTTTCTCTTCGTCCGACAACTCGGCCATCGTGCGACCTTCACCCGCGACGATGAAAAGCGGGTCGTATCCAAAGCCCCCGGTGCCCCGCGCTTGCCGAGCGATCACACCTTCACAACGTCCCTCCGCCAAGATCTCCGGCTGCTTTTCATTCCACGGATCCCGCAGAACGATCACACAACGAAAACGCGCCGTGCGCTGATCGTCGTCAACCTCCGCAAGCGACTCGAGCAGCTCCGCGTTGTTCTCCGCATCGGTCGCTCCTTCTTTGGCAAACCGCGCCGAGCGCACGCCCGGACGTCCTCCAAGCGCGTCCACTTCGAGGCCCGCGTCTTCGGCGATCGTCACCATCATCGCCGCATCACCCGCCGTCCGCGCCTTGATGAGCGCGTTGTCCTCGAACGTCACGCCGTCTTCGATGATCGGCGGCAAGTTCGGAAGCACCTTCGACATCAGCTGCAGGTCGATCGGCAGATCACTCAAAAGCGCCTTGATTTCAGCGATTTTTCCACGGTTTGTCGTGGCGAGCAAAATCGAAAGCGGCAGGCCCGTGTTCATGCAGCCACCCAACGACCGTCTTGAAACAATTTTTCCAAGTCGACCTTCACCGCCGCGAGCGTTTGTCTTTGCACACCCAAGAGCCGGTTCACTCCGGACAAGCCAAGATCGATCATGCGATCGATGTCGCGCCGTTCGACCGCTTCACCTTCCGCCGTCGCTTGCACTTCGATGAGCGTACCTCGCGCCGTCGCCACGACATTCAAGTCGACACGCGCTTTGCTGTCTTCGCTGTAGTCCAGATCGAGCAGCACTTCGTCATTGACAAACCCGACGCTGATCGCCGCGACTTGGTCGCGCAACACGGGTTTGTCCAATTGTCCACTCGCTTGCAATCGCGCGATCGCCATCGCCGTCGCGACGAAACTTCCCGTCACCGATGCCGTACGCGTTCCACCGTCCGCTTCGAGCACGTCGCAGTCGATGACGATCGTTCGTTCACCAAATGAATCGAGGTCCACGGCGCTGCGCAAAGCTCGTCCGATGAGGCGCTGAATCTCTTGCGTGCGACCGCTCAACGCTTTGCCTCGACCTTCACGCGCTTCGCGTTTCGCTCGTCCCGCGCGCGGATGCATTTGATAGTCCGCCGTGAGCCAACCTTTGCCTCGACCAAGCATCCACGCGGGCACCGTGGGATCGATCGAAGCGGTGCACAACACGACGGTTCCTCCCGCGCGATACAGCACGGAGCCTTCCGCGTTGTGATGGAAGTCGGGGATCATCTCGACGGGGCGAGGATCGTTTGAATTGCGAGCGTTGAAACGAGGCACGGCGCGTCACTTAGCACAAGCCCGCGCGCGCGCAGATGATCCCCGTCAACGTTGCCGAACGACTCGTCTACCAGTTCGACGGCCAAACCTCGGCGTACAAGCCATCAGCCTTGCCACTTCGCTTGGCTTCTCGATGTACGACGATGAGCTGCTGTTGCGGTCCCTGACAAACAAACGCGCCCCCTTCGAGCACGGCGTAGACCTGTCCACCCGCTGTCCGAAGGACAAACCCTTCCGGCCAGTTGTCTTTGCGGTTCAAAAACTCGACCGCCGCGTTGCCCCGCGGAGGAATGTCGTGCTTCGAAAACGCCTTGATCGACCGCTCGGCTTGTTCGAACGCGGCGCCGTCATCCTTGCTGATGTTCGCGATGCCGATCTTGAGCGGCAGTTGTCCCGGACCAACCTCGTTCTGCGGGACGCGACGCGCCCGGAAGATGGTGAACTCCTCCGTCGTCTTGGCCCCTTCGACGCGATACCCATGACCGATCCATCGACCATCACCCGACGGTGTCGACGCGCTCCACTGGGTGCACTTTGAAAACATATCGAGCACCGAACACGGTCCACCTTTGGGTTCGGCAGGACAAGCGAGCTGTTTCTGGAGTCCCTTGAGGTCCAGATCGTCGGGCGCCGTAGGCACCGTATCGAGCGCCGGGGGTGCAGTCGATGCGACAGGCGGCGCGACGGACGCCGTGGAACTCGGCGCGGATGCACCGGATGCACCATCTTTGGGATCACACGCCAGGGTGTTTGGGAGGACAAACAAGAGCGGAAGGATGTACGTCGTGCGCATGGACGCGGGCGAGTGTCTCACGCTTGACGCCCGAGTTTCATCTCCGGCTTGACCATTTGGGGCTTCGAGCCGCCTTCGGCGCTCTGCGCCCCAAACCCCGGGTTGAACATTTGGGGCTTCGAGTCGCCTTCGGCGCTCTGCGCCCCAAACCCCGGGTTGAACATTTGGGGCTTCGAGTCGCCTTCGGCGCTCTGCGCCCCAAACCCCCAAGCATCAAGGTTTGTCCGGAGGATCGATCAACAGACGCGGACGCAATTTCGCCAGCTTCTTTCGACCGATTCCTTTGACTCGCAACAAGTCCTCGGGCCGCGTGAACTTCCCGAGCTTCGTGCGCAAAGCCAAAATCGCCTGCGCCTTCTTCGGGCCGATACCAGGCAGTTTTCGCAGCTCGTCTTCGTTCGCGAGGTTCAAGATGACCTTGCCGTCGGCAGTTACCGCGCTCGTTGTCGGAGCCGGCGTTGCATCGGCATCCGGAGCGCCGGCATCGGCGACGAGCGGCGTTTGTCCCGAAGGAACAGGCGGCGGATGCGCCACGGGTTCGACGTGTGGTGCAACCGCACTCGCCGAGGGAGCGGTTTTGGAATTCGTTGGAGGTCCAAGGTATGTGCCGGCTCGTCCCGGCAACAGGTCCGCTGCGGCGCCTGATCCTACGAATGCGAGCGCGAAGAAGCCGACGAGTCCCGCGGTGACTTTGACCACCAGCGGTGTCCAGGCCGAAGAGCGAATGCGCTGCGAAAGACCTTTGATCCAAGCGCCTACCTTTTGATTCACGTTCGATGATGACGACGACATCTGCGCCTCCTTCGGAGAGACGCAGCGTGCGAACGGCGTGCCAGATCAAAAAGGCCTGCAAAACAAGTCTTTTTATTCAACCACGGTATGGCGACCGCCATGGCGGAGGGTGGCGGCCGCCAGATCTTCCGCCAGCTCGACGTGACCTTCCGCGCTACGATGGGGCCCTCGAGTAGGTGCCCATGCGTCACGTTTTCGTTCCGCCGACTTCCTTGCACATCCCGACGAACACCTTGTCCCGACGAACGTTTCTCGGGGCGTCACTGGCCACGGCCACGTTGATCGGCACTGGGGCTGCGCAAGCGGCTGGATCAGGCTTGGCTGCGCAACCTCCGCAAGGGTTCGTCCCGCTCTCGATGCCGGGAAAAATCGTGAAGGTGACCAAGTCCAACACGATGCAGGCCAACTCGCTTTGGCCGACCGACGGCGCGGCGAAGCTGATGTTGGAACGAGCGATGACCGAGCTGACGGGCAAAGCGGACCTCGGCGCGGCCTTCGCGAAGTTTGTCCACAAAGACGACAAAGTCGCGATCAAGCCGAACGGGATCGCGGGTCAAAAAGGCGCGACGATGGCGACCAACCGCGAGCTCATCCTCGAAGTGGTCCGTGGCGTGATGGCGGCGGGTGTTCCGGCGCAGAACATCGTCATCTTCGAGCAGTATCCAAAGTTCCTCGCAGGCACGCGCATTTGGGATCGGCACACGGGGTTCGACCCGGCCGTACCGCAAGGCATCACGGCGATCGTGCATGAAAATGGCGATGCGACGATGCAGGAAATCAACGTGATGGGCATTCCGACCAAGTTTGTCCGGGCACTGACGGATGCCACCGCGGTGATCAACTTGGCGCTCATCAAGGACCACTCGATTTGTGGTTTTACCGGGTGCATGAAGAACATCACGCACGGGGCGACGATCAATCCGCAGCTATTTCATGACCACCACGCGAGTCCTCAGATCGCGGAGCTGTATGCGCAGGACGTGGTGCGTAGCCGCGTGCGCTTGCACATCGTCGACGGGTTCAAAGTCATCTACGACGGCGGGCCGCTCGATAAGAATCCGAAGCGTCGCGTGCTGCACGAAGCGGTGTATGCGTCGACGGATCCAGTGGCGATGGACGTGATTGGTTGGGGCGTCGTCGAGCAATGGCGCAAGGACAGCAGCCTTCCGACGCTCGCGGATATCGGCCGAGATCCTTCGTATATTCGCGTCGCGGGTGAACTTGGCCTGGGCGTCTATGACAAAAACAGGATCTCGATGCGCGAGGTTGCATTGTAAGAGCGCGCGTTTCGTCTGAGGGGCGGCTATTCTTTCTTCTCGAGGAGCCCCGGCATGTTTTCGTCGCGTAGCCTCCTACTCGTTTCCGTTCTGTTTGTCGCAACCGCTTGCGCCAAACCCGCCGCACCTACGCAACCGGCGGGCGCGCCTCCCACGCCCAAGACAGTCACGGCTGCGAATCCCGGCGGCGATGCAAACGATCCCGAGTTTGCCGCGCTCGATCGTCTCGCCAAGGAACAGTGGGGTTTTCAGCGTGACTTTTGGAACACGCTGCACATTCCTCTGGTGGACTGGAAAAACTGGCAGCGTACGCGCATCACCGGCAATCCGACGCGAGCGTCGTTCCGTTATGGCAAACAGCACTACGCGGTCGCGACGATTTGGTACACGCCGATCGAAGGGGCGAACGATCCCGAAGCGTGCATGGCGAAGTTCATCGACTATGCATCTCCGGCCGCCGATGCGTACGGCATTCAGGTCATGTCCCGCGAACGTTTGCGCATGACGCAGTCGGTGGGCGCGGATGTTCTTCCGATCTCGGTCGAACTTCTCGCCGGGCGACTCGACAGTTTGCTCGGGCGTAACGACTACCTCGGCGCGATCATCGCGTATCAATCGTTCCCGGGCACGTGTCTGGTCGAAGGTTTCGCGGTTGTCGCGACGCACCATCCTACGCTCGCGAAACAAATTCGGGATCGTTGGGTGTCGGAAGGAGCCACGCGGCTCGTTTGGGAAAAGCACGTGAAGGAAGCGCCGGAGCCGTTGTCGCGTTGAAGCCCCACGCCTTGATTTGAACCTTCGCTCCGCGAAGAGGCTTTGTTTTCGATGGGGATCAGTTTGAAACCTGATCAATGTCTACTGAGACAAACCTCGCTCGAAGCGTCACAGGTGCACGGCGAGTCTCGCGATGACGTAGAGAGCGAGCGAGACGACCCACAAGATGGCGCCCTTTTGGAAACCTTCGCGGTACGCCCAAAGAGGAGCCAACGGCGGCACGAAGAGCGCAGCGACTCCGCGAATTCGTGGCTTTACATGGATGATGAGGCGCACGGCGAGCCATACGTGAATGGTCACGAAGGCGGCGAAGCCGAAAATCAAGAGCGCCGTGATGACGAGGTCCCTGCCGGACACGCGCGCGAGCGTAGCGTGCAATGAGCCGATTTGCTGCGACTTCGGAAGAAGAGAGCGCGCCCGCACGATTGCGCCGTCTATCCACGATCCGACCTACGAGCGCCTCTGTCTCGCTGCGAATTTCAGGCTAAGCTCTGCCCCGTGACGCAAAGCTCTGTCCTCAACGATGCGCACGCGCAGCCGCGTCGTTTTACCCGTCGAACGTCCCTGCTCGATCATCTTCCCGGCTCTCGAGTCGTCCCCATCGGCCTCGCTCTTGGTGTTTTGGCGAGTTCGCTCGTGGGTGTCGGAGCCGCCTACGCCGTCGCGGATCCACCCGACATTTTGCCCGCTTCCGAAGTCAAACCGGGCATGAAGGGTTACGGCCTTACGGTGTTTTCCGGGGTCGCGCCGGAACGTTTCGATGTCGAAATACTTTCGACGATCAAGAACGTTTTTCCCAACCAAGATCTCTTTCTCATCAAGACGCCCAACCATCCGCGTCTCGATTCCGCGCATCTCGTTGCGGGCATGAGCGGCAGTCCGATCTTCGTCAACGGCAAGATGATCGGCGCGTATTCGTACGGCCCGTCGTTTGCCAAGGAACCGATCGCGCTCGTTACGCCGATCAAATACATGCTCGAAGACTTGGCGCGTCCGATTCCCAAAGGCATCGCGCCGCGTGGTGGAAATCCGCTCGCGACGTTCGAGGGGCCCAGCCCGGACAAACACGAGCGATCGGCACGAGCGTTCTTGGGTGCTCCCGAAGAGTACGATCTCTCCAAACACGCCGAACAACTCGCCAAACGCATCTCGTCCTCGGCGCCTCCGCAGGACATGGGCATCGGTCGAGCGACGACGCCGGTGTTGATGGGCGGAACGTCGAGCATCGGCATGCAGATCGCGCAGAAGTACTTGGCGCCGATGGGCCTCGAACCGCTGCTCGCCGGTGGTGGCGGCAGTTCGCCGGCGACGGTTGATACGTCGGTGAAGTATGTCGACGGTGGAGGCATCAGCGTGCAGCTCGTGCGTGGTGATGTATCCGCCGCTGCGCTCGGGACCGTGACGAAGGTTGTTGGGGACAAACTCGTCGCGTTTGGTCATCCGATGATGCAAGGCGGTCTCGAGTCTTTGCCGACGGCGGTTGCGCGCGTGCATTGGATCATGGCGCTCACGAGTCGCAGCTACAAACTCGGCGAGCCCGTGCGTCCTTTGGGTGCGCTCGTGAATGATCGCCAAGCCTCGATCGTGATCGACACGAACGCGGTTGCGCCGATCTTCCCGCTGCATGTGAAGGTGTTGGGAGCACCTGGAGCACCGAAGACCGATTGGAACATGGAGGTCAGCGCGGATCAGTTCATGTCGCCGATCTACACGGCCATCGCGATCGGCAGTGCGGCCGAGACAACCGCGGCCGAACGCAATGACACGACGTTCCGCTCGGTGAGCAAACTGAAGATCGCCAAGTATGGAACGGTGACGCTGGTTGATTTCGGAGCCGGGGCCGGCAGTCCGATCGGACCGGACGACTTCATTCGCGGGCGCCTTGTTCGCGCGATCGGATCGCTGATGAACAACCCGTGGGAGCCGGTGACGATCGAAGGTGTCGAGTCGGAGATTCGAGTTTCTTCCGAACGTGAAGTATCCGGCTTGCGTGGGGCGAAGGTGCTCGATCCGGAGATCGAAGCTGGTTCGCCGGCGCGAATTCAGTTGGAGCTGCAACGATTCAAGGGACCGATCGAGACGAAGATCATCGAGGTCCCGGTGCCTGCCGAGATGGCGGGGCGTGACGTCGAGATCGATTTGGCGCCGGGATACGAGATCGAGCGACCGATGCCGTCACCGGAATCCGTGGCGCAGTTGATCGCGAATTTGCCCAACCAAACCTACGACCCCGAATCGATCGTCGCGTCGTTCCGGCTTCGTGAAAACGGAGCTGCGCATCGCGGCAAGGTGGCTTCGCGACTGCCTGCGGGAGCGATCGACACGTTGCGTTCGGCGAACGATTCGAACACGCCCGAAACGTTTGTGGCCCAATCAAATACCGCGATTCCTCTCGGTCGTTTCCTGAGCGGCCGAGACACCGTTCGCATCAAGGTTCGTCCTGTCCTGCGCTGAAGGCGCGCCGTACCAAACCCAGAACATCGACCGTCAAAAGGCCTGCTGCATGACATCCCTCTTCTCTCGCAAACTTTCTCGTTTTGGTCTCGGCGCCGTCATCGTCGCCGCCGCCATGTTTCCGATCTCGACGGCATCGGCTGTCGGTACGCGCACCTTCACGCTCGAAAAACTCGACGACCTCAAAGGCGGTGACCTCACGGGCGTGAGTGTCGATTCGAGCGGCACCGTTCGTGCGGGTTTTACGCTTGGAACCACGGCCATCTCGGACGTCGCCAGCGTATGGAGCAACGTGGTTCTCCCCGATGGCTCCGTGCTGCTCGGTACGGGCAGTGATGGGAAGATCTACAAGGTGAGTCCGACGGGACAAACCTCGCTCGTCGCGACGACCGGACAGATGGCGGTGAGCTCGATGGTTGTCGCGTGGAACGGCGACGTCATCGTCGGGACGTTCCCCGAGGGCAAACTCTACAAGCTGCCGGCTGGTGGTGGGACGGGAGCTCAAGCGGCCGAGTTTGCGACGATCGCGGGGACGGAAGACATCTGGGCGCTGGCCTTTGATGCCAAGACAAACTCGCTGTACGCGGGCACGGGGCCCGAAGGAAAGGTCTTCAAGATCGATCAGCAGGGCAAGTCGCAAGTCTTCTTCGACAGCGACGAGGCGCACATCATCTCGCTCGCGGTCGGTGATGATGGTGCCGTGTACGCAGGGTCGAGCGGCAAAGCGTTGCTCTACAAGATCACGGCGCCGGGTCGCGCAACGGTCGCGTACGACTTTGATGGAGACGAGGTGAAAGCCATCGCGTTTGCGAAGAACGGATCGATGTTCGTCGTGGCAAACAAGATGGGCGAACAGCTCGCTCCGCCGAAGCGCAACAAGTCTGCGGGGCCTCAGTCATCGCGAGGCGGCAAAGCGGGCAAAGGAAGCTTGTTCCGGTTTGGCAAGGACGGTGTTGCGGAAGAACTGCTGACGGACAACGAGACGCACTTCGTGACGTTGAGCCTCGATGATGCAGGTGCACCGTACGTGGGCACGGGCGCGGAAGGACGCGTGTACACGGTCGACGACGCGCACACGACGAGCCTCGTGGCGGACACGGACGAACGCCAAGTCGGAGCGCTCGTGGTCGCGGGCAAACGACGGTTCATCGCGACAACCGATCCGGTGGTGTTCCACGAGATCAAAGGAACGGGCGGCGCTGATGCGGTGTGGACGAGCAAGGTGCTCGACGCGGGTCTGCGCGCTTCGTTCGGGCGTTTGACGTGGCGCGGTGATGGATCGCTCGAGTTATCGACGCGCAGTGGAAACACGGCGACGCCGGATACGTCGTGGAGCGCATGGTCGCCGGGCCTTGCGCAGCCGGGCGATGTGCAGAGCCCGCCGAGCCGATATGTCCAAATTCGCGCGCGATGGAGTCGCGATCCGAAAGCAACGTTGCGCGAAGTGGCGCTCTACTTCGTCACGGACAACGCGCGACCGGTGGTGACGTCGATCGAAGCGACGGCGAAGAACAGCCGGTCCTCGATGCGCAGCGGCGTTCCGTCTTCAGGTGGTGAAGCGCCGAAGCCGAGCACGGGCCTCAAGCTGTCGTGGCGTGTCGACAATCCCGATTCGGACGATTTGCGTTACCGGGTTTCGTATCGTCTGGACGGACAAACCACGTGGCGCAGCGCGCACAAGCCGACCGACAAGGTGACCCGAACGGAGCTCGATTGGGACACGACGGGTTTGCCCGAGGGTGTGTATCGCATCCGCGTGGAAGCGAGTGACGAGATGGCGAATCCGCCCGATCGTGCACAACGTCATCAGCTCGAATCCGGAGCGGTGCTCGTGGACAACACGCCGCCTGTGTACAAGTCGCTCTCGATGCAAGGTCGCAAGCTCAAGGGCGAAGTGAGCGATGGGCTTGGTCCGATCAGCCGCATCGAAGTTGCAGTTGCGGGTACGGATGAATGGCGTCCGGTCTTTCCGAGCGACGGCATTTTCGATGAAGCGACCGAAGCCTTCGATGTCGATGTTTCGTCGATCGTTCCGGCCGGCACACAGCTCGTCGTCGTTCGCACGTACGACACGGCGGGCAACGTCGTGACGCGCGACGTCGACGCGCGCTGATCCTCGGCACACTCGTCTCCACGTTCGCGCCTCTCTCTCCTCGCTCACGCCCATCCATGCCAATTCGCTCCTCGCTACGACAGTGATGTCATGGCGCGAGTCGTTGACGCTCGTGCTCGATGTTCGTTTTCGTCGAGTGCCGAGCCGATGGACCGATCGTGATGAGCGGGTGTCGCGGTGGTACACTCCGTGCACTATCCGCGAGTGTCACCTATGGCTTCTTTCAAGCGTTTTTCGCACACGTTCTGGGGTTTTTCTCTCCTGGCTGCGAGCACCCTCGTCGGTGAAGCGTGCGCGGTCAATTTCGATGCCTCCGCGGGCTTGGGCATACCGGAAGGTGCAAAGGACACGGAGCTGCCGTCGGGCACCGGCAGCGGCTCGGGAAGCACCAGTTCGGGGGTCGTCTTGCCACCGCCGGACAACACGGTTGGAGCGACTTCGTTCGCGGCGATGTGCGGAGGCGGTTGCATGTCGGGCGATGCGATGAGCGCGTGTCCTCTGCCGATGGATCCTGCGGGACCGCCGACTTCGTGTCAGCTGGTGCCCGTCAAAGGCGGCGTCGAGGCGGCATGTTTGCCCGCGGGTGTGTTTCAACAGGGCGAACCCTGCGAGTCCACGGCGAACTGTGCCCCGGGCTTGGGTTGTGCGCGCAGAGATTCCAACGTGGGGGTTTGTCTTCCCTACTGTTGCAACGACATCGAGTCCTGTGGAGCCGATACGTACTGCACGCCTGCGGACATGGCGGACGATGCGATCAATCCGCAACCCGTTCGCATTCCGGTCTGTGTTCCCGTCGTCCCGTGCAAACTGCTCGACGACAGCATGTGCACCCAAGGTCGCACGTGCACACTCGTGCGCGCGGATGGAACGACGAGTTGTGTCGAGCCCGGGCTTGGAAAAGAGGGCGAAGGTTGTCCATGCAGCGCCGGACATGTGTGTGTTCTTTCGAGCAACACGTGTCGACAGCTGTGCCACGTCGGCGGCAACGACTGCACCAACGGCGGTGTTTGCCAGGGCGGCAGCGCCGGCTTTCCGAGCGGTATCGGTTTGTGTGTGAAGTAGTTCGAAGACCGCGCCTTTGAACGCCGACGCGAGTCGGGTCGTGTCATCGTACGCGGGTGTTACGCATCGCGCTCTTCCTGCTGGTCTTCTCGATCTTCGTCGGCGGCACGCATCTGTATTTGTGGCAGCGCATGTTGCGTGCGCCGCGTTTGACCCCACGAACGCAACGTATCGGCACCATCGTTCTGCTGGTGATGGGCACGGCGATGTCGCTGTCGATGTTCCTCGTGCAGATCCTGCCGCGGTCGATCGGCTTCTTGCTGTCGTTTGTCGTGTACACATGGATGGGATTCGCCGCGTTGCTCGTCGCGTGTCTGCTCGTGAGTGAGCTCCCGAGGCTCGCCGTGACGGCCGGAGCGCGATGGACGACGGGACAAACGATCGACGAAGGGCGCAGGACGTTCTTGTCGCGGCTCATCGCATCGGTCGCGGCGTTTGTCACGGTGGGTTTGTCCGCTTCGGGTGTGGCGGAAGCTTTGGGTGCGGTGGCCTTGAAAAACGTTCGCGTGTCTCTGCGCAAGCTGCCGAAAGAACTCTCCGGCATGCGGATCGCTCAGCTCTCGGACGTGCACATCGGGCCGATGATCGGTCGTGAATGGCTCGAAGGCATCGTCGCGCGTGTGAATGCGCACGAACCGGACCTCATCGTCATCACGGGCGATCTGGTCGACGGATCGGTTGAAGCGTTACGTCATCACATCGCGCCGATTGCTCAGCTGAAGGCGAAACACGGCGTGTACTTCGTCACGGGCAACCACGAGTACTACTCGGGCGTGACGTCGTGGCTCGAGCATCTGCTCGAGCTCGGCGTGCGCACGTTGCGCAACGAATACGTGTCGATCGGTGACGGAGCGGCGAGCTTCGATCTTGCGGGCGTGGATGATCATTCGGGTGATCGTTTTGAAAAAGGCCACGGCGCGGATGTGCCGAAAGCTTTGGCCGGACGAGATCCGAACCGCGAGTGCATTCTGCTCGCGCATCAACCGAAAGAGATCCTCGAGGCGGTGAAGTTTGGTGTGGGTCTGCAACTGAGCGGTCACACGCACGGTGGACAAGTTTTTCCCGCCACACTGCTGGTGCGATTCCAACAACCGTTCACCGCGGGGCTCGATCGTATGGGCGATACGCAGATCTACGTGAGCTGCGGGACGGGTTATTGGGGACCGCCGATGCGCGTCGCTGCGCCGTCGGAGATCACGCTCGTGGAGCTGGTGTCGGAGAAGGTTTGACGTCCAACGATCACGTGCGGGTTCGTCGGAGCAAACTGAAGATGCGGGCGCTGAGCTCCGGGGCGTGGAAGGGTTTGACCATATAATCGTCGGCGCCGCCGGCGAAGGCGTCGATCATGTCGCGCGACGACGCGTTGGCGGTGAGAAACAAAACGGGCAGTGGGATATGTTTGTCCCGACGAAGCAATCGACAGAGTTCGAGGCCGCTCATTTTGGGCAGATTCCAATCGAGCACGAGCAGGTCGAAGGCCTCCGTTTGGATGGCGACGAGGGCGTCTTCGGCGCTTTCTTTGGCGGTGACGACGAGATCGACGGCGGCGAGCATCGCGACGATGACGGCACGAATGTCGGGATCATCGTCGACCAAGAGGATGCGGGCGCCACGTCCGGCGCGCGGAGGCCATGATGTGGGCCGCGGAGTTTCGACGTCGTCCGCGGGTTTGTCCGGTGCAGGTGGCGGTGGAGGTGTCGGGGTATCGTCACGAACGACGCCGGCCGCGAAATCTGCGAGACGATGGTAGTCGCGTGGTTCGAAGATGAGGCGGGCACCATCGGGATCGACGGTGGCTCGAGCTGCGGCGGAGCTGGCTTTGTGGCGAGCGCCGACGTCGAAGATCGCCAGGACCCACTCGCCATCTTCCACGACTTCCTCCGGCGGCAGATCCAATTCGAGTTCGCAATCCCCCACGGATGTCACTCGACGTTCGAACTGTCGCGGATCGGAAAACCGAAAGCAGACGCTCCGCACGCGTACACGCTACACCCGGGCTAGCGCCCCGCAAAGGGTCCGACTAAGCTCGCGCCGCAATGGTTCTTCTGCGATGGTCTTCCCTCCTGGCAGCGCTTTTGGTCTGCGGGTGCAATGGTTCGTCCGACTCGAGTCACGCGAAGCCGACCGCTTCGACGAGTGCGTCGGGAGCACCTTCGGCCGCGCCGATCGTGTCGCTTCCGGGCGTGGACATCAGCCCGCTGACGCCGCGTGAACAACGTGAGTGGTCGGATCAAGTGCAGACGTTGCTTGCGCCGTGTGCGGATACGCCGGTGAGCATCTCGCAGTGCATCAGCGAAAAACGAGCGTGCAAAGCGTGTGCTCCGGCCGCGTTGTACTTGCTCGATGCCGTGCGCGCGGGACGGAGCAAACAGGACCGCGAAAAGGCCTACAACATGCGGTTCGATCCGAAGAAAGTTCGCACGATCGACACCGATGGTTGTCCCGAGCAGGGACCGCCGGATGCGCCCGTGACGATCGTCGAATGGGCGGACTTCGAGTGTCCGGCGTGCAAGGCGTTTTACCCGGTACTCGACGGGCTCGTGGAGCGTTTTCCCAAGCAGGTACGTCTCGTTTACAAGTTCTATCCGTTGTCGACGCATCCTCACGGTGAGATCGCGGCACGAGCAGGTGTCGCGGCGTTTCGACAAGGCAAGTTCTGGGAGATGCACCATCTGATGTTCGACAACCAAGAGCGGCTCGAACAATCGGACCTCGAGGGTTACGCGAAGCAACTGAAGCTCGATGTGGGCAAGTTCAAGAGTGAGATGGGATCGGACGATACGGTCGCGCGCATCACCCGGGACAAACGCGCCGCGGATGAAGTGAACCTCGATTCGACGCCCACGATTTTCATCAACGGTCGCGAGGTCGACGTGCAGCTGCTCGATGATCCCGTGAACGACATGATGAAGTGGGTGAAGCTCGATTTGGAGCTGGCGGGTGTGACGCCTGCGCCTGCTCCGGCGACGAGCGCATCGGCGGAGCCCGGACCGAGTGGTTTGCCCTCGGCGGGTCCTGCGCCGAGTGCGTCGGCGGCTCCTGGTGCGGGGCCGACGAAGAAATGAAAGTCGCCGATCCTTGCGGGTGTTTTCCCTCGGGCAAACATTATCCGGGCATTGCGCATTTGCTGAAGGTGCGCGCCGTCGGCGTCGCGTCGGAGCTCGATGCGGGAGCTTCGTGGGTGGATCAGCCGATTGCATTTCTCGACGTGGAAACGACGGGAAAGAACTCGGCGACGGATCGATTGGTCGAGGTCGCGGTGGTGATTGGTCAAGGTGGCGAGGTCGTGGCGCGTCACAGTTGGCTGATTCATCCCGGACGACCCATTCCGGCGGAAGCGACGTCGGTGCATGGGATCAAGGACGAGGACGTTGCGGGCAAGCCGCCGTTTGCCGCGGTAGCCGGGGAGATCCTGGAGACGCTGGCCGGAGCGATTCCCGCAGCGTACAACGCGGTTTTCGATCGCGGATTTTTG
Source organism: uncultured Polyangium sp. (assembly GCA_964435055.1). Taxonomy (GTDB): domain Bacteria; phylum Myxococcota_A; class Polyangia; order Polyangiales; family Polyangiaceae; genus Polyangium. The sequence continues at coordinate 26,281 of CAYSYX010000056.1, forward strand.
CTGGCGGAGCTCGAACGGGCGCAGGTATTTCCGGAAAACCCACCGCCGGCGATGCGGCGCGAAGTGGATTGGATCGACCCCTTGACGTTTGCCCGCGAGCTTTACAAGCATGAAGACAGTCGTGCGTTGTCGGACATGGCGGCGCTTTTGGGGATTACGCTGGTGAATGCGCATCGCGCGACGGATGACGCGGAGGCGGCGCTGCGCGTGCTTTATGCATTGGCAAAAGATTCGAGGGTGCCCAAGGCGTACGGCAGCTTTATTCAAGAGCAGCGGCGGCTTTTGCGAATTCAGGACGAAGCGCGTTCGCGTTGGCGACGTCCGAATTGATGAATTGGTTGGTCACGTTCGTCGGAGGTATTCATGGCCGAACCGGACGGAAAACGACGCCTGCCGATTTTGCAAAATAAGGCGCCTCAGGAAGAGTCCGAAGCGGAAGAGCGCCCGCCGTGGCATTGGTCGGGGATCGGGGTGGTGGTGGATTTTTTGGTGTGGCTGCCGATCGCGGCGGCGATTGCGGCGTTGACGGCGCGTTTGTCGCAAAATACCGTTACGCCGGCGTTGGGGCTGGGTATTTTGGTTGTCGGGATGCACCTATTTGGATTTTGGTTGGCGACGTTCGTCGGGGGATTTTTCATTGGAAAGTTTGGCGGAGAAGCAGGGCCGAAAGAAGGCGCGGTGAGTGGGTTTGTCACGGCAGCCATTGCGGTGGCTTTGGCGGCGGCATCTCCGGCAGCGAATGCGGCGATATGGATTTGGCCGGTCTTGTTGGTGATCGTCGGGGGCAGTGGAGCCACGAGCGGGTTTTTCGGAGCGAAGGTGGGGAAAAAAGGACGAGCGACTTGAGGTTGGCGAATCGGCGTCGTCTTTTCACGCTTCACCAATCGGCACTTCGGCGAAAAGTTCGCCGCCCCATCTCCAAAATGCCACGGTGCGACTGAAGAGCAGGACGACTTCGAGGCCGAGTCCACTGCCCCATTCCACGCGCCAACGACCGGGGTCGACTTCGAAGATTCGCACGAGATGGGTCAGTGCAATGGGCAGGCCAAACGCTCATTCGCTCCGGCCGCGAATTCCGGCGACCTTTGCACGGAAACCGGAGCGTCCGCGTCATATTGAGGGCACAATACGCGCAAGCTGCGCGTGGGATCGTCACGCCATCGCCAATGCTTTGGCCACGACTCGCTCGACCGCATCCGTAACCCCATAATGCGTAATATCGTCCGGACGAACCCATGCGACTTCGCGGGCATCGTCGCCGGCTTTTAATTGGCCGCCGGTTTGGGAGCAGAGGTAATCGAGAATGACGTAATGGTACGGAATTTGGATGATTTCGACAATTTCGATGAGGGGCCCGACGTCAACCTCGATGCCGCACTCTTCCACTATTTCGCGTTTTAATGCATCTTCGATTCGTTCGCCGAATTCGAGACGTCCTCCGGGCAAGGACCAACGGTTTTCCATGGGTGGATTGGCGCGACGCACCAATAAAACGAGCCGATCGACAGGCGTGGGATTACTCAAGACGACGGCGCCGACGGCAATTTTTGGAATGTGCGGAGGGGTCGGCAACGGGCCTGCGGTCATTGGGTTTCGCCCGGACCGCAACGACCGCCGCCTTGGGTGCGAACGACGACATCGTATTCGCCGAGGGGCAATTCGCGCGGGACGACGACGGCACCGTCGTAAGCGCCGCGTTCGTTCGTGGAGAGCGATCCGATGGCGACGCCGGCGGGAGCTGCGGTGCTGCGCAACAGTACGTCCACGCGAACGTGGGCGCACGGGCTGCCGTTTGTCTTGACCTCACCGGCCAATTTGAATGGCATGCCGCGACGAACTTCCGTTCCGGTGGAAGTGACGGAGAGTTCCGCAGGTGTGGCGTTGGGATCGAGCGGTGCGGAAGAAGCGGTGGGCGCGGGGGTTGGAGGCGCCGCGGATGAAGGCGGAGCCGCGGAGTTCGTGGAGTTTGGCGCGGACGTACCATCCGGCGAGGACATGCCTCCACCGCCCGAGGTCGAGCGGGAACGATTGGCCAATTCCTGACCCGAGTCTTGATTTTCCGGCCAGGCGTAAGGATCGTCCGGGGGCGTATGCATGGGCCGTGAGGGGTCTTGTTGCTCTTCTTGGAGGTTCGCGGACGCTCCGCCCAAGTCGATACGGTGCCAGATGGTGCCGTCATACGCTTCGACCCACGCGTGAGCTTCGTTGACGATCATGCGGGCGGGGATGCCGATGTTGAGGGCGGTGACGAGAAACGCGAAGGATCGGTGGCGACAAACGCCTTTTTTGGACAGGGCCAAGTCGAGGTAGATGTCGGTGTTTTCGCGAAGTGGTGCGTCGGTGGGTTCGAAGGCGCGGAAGTACTCGACCATTTTTTCGACGACGTCGCGCGGCGACATGGACGTGTTGATCTGGATGGCCTTGGCGACTTCTTGAAAGGCGGACCGATGCGCGGCGGGTTGCGGAGGAACGAGCGACGCGAGGCGTGACCAGCGAACATCGGCAAAGGGGCTGCCGAAGGTGCGACGCTGGATGGCGAGCTCGACGACGAGGCGTATGTCTTTACGAACGTGGGACTTGACAAACCAGTTGTCGGCTCCGTCGCGGACGACATCGATGTCGACATCGGGGTTGGCGTGCATGCGCAGAAGGCGTGCGTCCGGACCAACACTTGGTATACGAACGGGTTCGCCCGGGACAAGCGCGACGGAGAAGTCGCCGTAGAAGGGTTCTTCGTCGTTGCCGCCGGCACCTCCGACGGGAACGGCGCGCAGAGACTTGTCGCGCACGGCGAGGGTGTAGTCTTCGAGGACGGTGTCGTAGGCGCGCAAGCGCTTGAACGGGGTGGTCGAAGGAATGAAGGGATCTTCGTAGTTTTCGACCGTGGGACGACGTGTGTCGCGATCGGGTTCGTAGGTTGAATCGGGGCTGTCGTCGACCGTGGTTCCACCATAAGCGGGTCGAGCATCGGGGGGACGTCGAGGGTCCGGCGCGGTGGCGATGCCGCTCGGGGTCTTCACGGCGGCATGCAAGTCACCGTCGATGGTGGTCGCGGTGAACGAGAGGTCTTCGGCGGCGTCTTGCGGGACAAACTCGTGCAAGAGGGAGCTTTGGGCGTCGACAACACCGCTCGAGGCAACGAGGGCGGCCAAGAGAAATGGCGCGGCGGCTCGAGGCGGACGGAACCTTGGTCGTGACGGTGTCATCGAGGACATGTCGGTCCGAGAGTGAAACACGAAGCGTGCGGAAGTTCCACGGAAGTGGGGTTTGGGGCGCGGTGCCCCGCAAGCGACTCGAAGCCCCGCAGGCTTGAACGGGAACTACGGTGCACGGCGGCGATGCGCGGGACCTCGGCGCGGATTCGGGGCGGGTTCGTAGACGCGTGGCGTGGCTCGAGGAGGTTGAGCGACAGCGCGGAACTTGAGGAGGAGGTCGGTGGGTTCACGGTTGGCAACGAGGTCGGCAAACGCGACTTCGACGGCGGCATCGAAGATGTCGGTGCGAGCGAAACGTCCGGGTCGGCCGGTGGCGATGCGCGGCATGATGGCAACGATGCGGCGGATGTTGTCGATGTAGCGTCGGGAGAGGGCGAGACGTTCCACGAGAGGTTCGAGAAAATCTGCAACCACGGTAGAGCGATCCCGCGCTCCTTCGCAGGCTTCGCGGATGGGTTCGAGGAGCAAGAGTGTCCACAAGACACTGTCGTCGAGAGGTCCAACCTCGGCGGTGCGACGATCGAGATAATCGAGGACACGCCACTGACGAGCCGATGGTCCATCCTCGGTTCCTTCGTCGTAGAGCAACGAAGAGAGCTCGGGCAGAAGGACGTCGAGGACGCCGGTTTCCCACGCGAGGTAGATGGTGCGCCGCGCCTGACCGCCTCGAAGCAAGCGCATGATTTCTTCGGAGACGCGAGGGCGTGCAGCGAGGGCCAATGCTTCACGACAGAAGACGATGGCGTCGTAGACGTCGGGGGTGATGGCAAAGCCGAGACGACCGGCGAACTTGAGTGCGCGCAAGATGCGGATGGGGTCTTCGCGGAACCGTGTTTCCGGATCGCCGATGGTGTGCACGACACGTCGTTCGACATCTTCCATGCCTCCGCACCAGTCGAGGATTTGACGTGCTTCGAGGTCGTAGAAGAGAGCGTTCATGGTGAAGTCGCGGCGCATGGCGTCTTCACTGGCCGAGCCAAACACGTTGTCGTTTCGAATCAAGAGTTCGGAAGGGTCGTCCGTGTCGTCTCGGTCGTCCTTTGGGTTGCGACGAAAGGTGGCGACTTCGATGATTTTGCCGCCTTGGAAGAGGACGTGGACGAGACGAAAACGTCGGCCGATGATGCGTGAGTTGCGGAAGAGGTCGCGAACTTCTTCGGGGCGAGCGCTGGTGGCGACGTCGAAGTCCTTGGGTTGTCGACCAAGGAGTAAGTCGCGAACACAACCGCCCACGAGATAGGCTTCGTGGCCGTGACGCGTGAGACGTCGGACGACTTTCTGCACATCCATGTCGATGTGCTCGAAGGTGACGTCATGTCTGGTCGGTGCGGGAAAACCAACGGTGTACCGTGGTTCGATGTCGGCGTCGTACAAGTGGGATGCTGGATTGAGTGAGAGGGTCGTTCGACCCATGGCTTCCATGCGGCGCGTCCCCGGCGAGAGCCGCTCGTCGATGATTGTTTCGCGTCTAGCAGGGGACGGCCTTGGGGGCAAATACCCAGCGCAAAACATTACCGTGGTTGAATATTCGCCGCGAAATTCTGCTGTCCTTCCGGGGTGGCTCCGAGGGCGTCGGCCATCTCGAGCGCCGATGGGTACCGATTCGAGGGGTCCTTGTCGAGGGAGCGCTCAACGACTTGGCGCAATGAAATCGAACCACGGTCAAGTCGCGGAGGCTTCATTTGCAGGTGTTTGCTCGCAACGACGTCGGGTGAACCCAGGAACGGAACGACTCCGCTGAGCATCTCGTAGAGGACGATGCCGAGGGAATAGATGTCCGCCGAGCATCGGCCAATGTCTCCCAAGGTTTGCTCGGGGGAAGCGTACTCGGGCGTGCCAACTGCGGTTCTTGCAAGAGTGAGACGTGCCGACTGCGCTTGAACTTGATCGTTGGTGATCCATGCCAAACCAAAGTCGAGCAGCTTGATGCGCTCGCTCGAGTCTTCGGATTGCACGAGAAACACGTTCTCGGGTTTGAGGTCCCGATGCACGACACCCGCTGCATGAACAGCCGCAAGGCCTCGAGCTATTTGCGTGGCGATGTGGACAGCTCGAGAAGGTGCCAACGACTTTTGCAAGTCGAGTACATCGGCGAGGTCGATGCCCGTGAGCAGTTCGGAGATGAAGTACGGAGCGCCATT
>CAYSYX010000057.1:0-31145 GCA_964435055.1 uncultured Polyangium sp.
TCTTTGAGTTTGGCCGAGACGCCCGAATGGAACTTTTCCCAAATGCGCGGAACGCCGAAAAATTGCGTCGGTTGAACCTCTTTCAGGTTCTCCGGCACCTTTTCGATGCTCTCGGCGAAATACACCGCGCCGCCGATGGTCACGGCGCAATGAATCGAAAACATCTGCTCGGCAATGTGCGAGAGCGGCAAATACGAAAGCATCACGTCGCTCGGGCTTCCCCCGACCAGCCGTTTTGCGCAATCGGCCGTCCACATCAGATTGCCATGCGAAAGCATGACGCCTTTCGGCGGCCCCGTCGTGCCCGAGGTATAAATCAGCGTCGCCAAGCCCCCCGGTTCGAGCGCATCGAGTCGCTCGAAAAACGCTTTTTCCGTCACGTTGGCGCCTTTTTCCAAAAAAGCTTCATACGTGAGCACGAGCGGATGGTCGATTTTCTCCGCCCCCGTCATCATGACGATATGCTTCAAATGCGGCAGCTCCGCCAGCTTCTGTTTGACCTTCTCGAACTGCATTTGATTTTCGAGCAGCACGATTTGGGATTCGGCGTGGTGAATGATGTATTGCACCTCTTCCGGGGAACACGTCGTGTAAATCCCCGCGGGAACTCCTCCCACGCTCATGGCTGCGATATCGAAAGCCACCCATTCCGAACGATTGAAACCAAGAATGCACACGGTAAAACCCGGCTTTTGATCGAGCGCCAGAAATGCTTTACCGAGGCGTTTTACTTCGTTGGCGAGTTCGCGATAACTCTTCGGACGGTACACTCCGCCCTTCTTGCTGTGATGCGCGGAAGCATCGGGACGGCGTTCGGCTTGGTTGAACAGTCGTCGCGGTATCGAATCGATCGGTGTTGCCATGGCCGCCGCAGGATAATCGAAACACGGCCGTAAAGCGTATCGTTCACGCAAAAATTGCTTCGTGGGCGTCTGCGGATGCGTACATCGTCACCGTGGGGACGGATTGTCAGGGTCGAGTGCCGCCGTCGCGCGCCGGGCCGGCGTCGCCGGTGGCAGCGTCGGATGCCCCCGCATCACGTGTTTCTTCGCTGGTTTCACGGGGTGCCGGAGGGGCGGGTCGTTTGTCTTCCAACGAATCCTGCAACTCGCGGCGCTGCAAAGCTTGTCGGAGCAACAACAGACGTTCGACGAGGTTCGTCGCTTCTTCCGACGACATGTCCACGCGAGCCGCGATCTTCGTTCCTTCGGCGGTGATCGTCATCCGTTCGAGCAACGGTTTGGCCCCGATGAGCCGCATGAGCGGATCATCCGCTTGCGACGTCCGGCGCGCGTCGAACGTCCGTCCGAGATCCGCACACGGCTGGGCCGCATCACACGCGACGACCCCGGACAAACCCACGCGCGTATCGATGGACACCGCAAGGCCGAGACCGATCATCGCCGCCGCCGGTGAACCTTCGGCACCACCTCGCGCCAGTTCCTCGTTTAATGTGCGGCGTTGTTCGGCTGTGAGCACCACGGTCGCACGCAACGCACCGGCGCCGATTTGTTGGGACAAACGTTCATGCAAAAGGTCCGTCGTCACGCGCGGAATCCGAGCATCGGCGGCGTCGATCATGGCGCGCAAATACGTGCCCGCGCCGAGCAAGATCGGGCCGCCGTCTCGCGCTGCGATCTCCGCGCCTCCCGCCCGCGCGGATGCGTCGCGCACGGAGCGAAAGCTACCGATTGGATTGACAACCGGTCGACCTCCACGCGCTTCGATCACTTTGCCGGCGCACGACAACAACGATTCGGCATCGATCTTTCCGGAAGCGACGAGGCCGAAATCGCCGTCGCTTCCCGCGGCGGGGATGCCCATCGCGACGTCGGTGACGCGTTCCAAAGGGTCAAACCCACAGACATTTTTGACGTTGCCGAGTCCGGGAATTTCGCCGCTCTCGTTGAAGATGGGCGCGAACATGTTCGACTTGCGCAACGTGGTTACATCGGCCGTGGCGACGAGTAACGCGCCATCCGGGAGCGCATCGAGCGACGACGTGAACGCCGCCTGTTTCATTTGTGCCCAAACGAAATAACCGACCAATCCGACGGCACCGATGGAGAACACGGCCAACGCTTGACGCAGACTCGATCGCACGTCGCACCCGTAGCACAAGTTCTCGTTGCGAGGGGGTTGGCGCGTTGTTCCTTCAGCCGGCGCGTTTTGTCGCGGCGCGACGCAACGTCCGGGCTGCGCGCACTTGTTCCTCGCGCTCGGGCGACCACGTCGTGCCATGCAGCCAATCAAACAAAGGCACGGTGACGTTGAAGTTCCAGCGTTTCATCAGACGCGGCTCGTGATGGCGACGGTGATGCTCACGCAGCTTCGCGATGACGCCAAGACGCCCGATCGGATGGTCCGGCGGCAAGTGATACGCAAGGTGCAGCCATTCGTACGACAGGAAAAACACCATCGACGTCGCCGTCACCAACATCGCCACGTTTGTCGAGATATACCTCTCGAGCACGTACGCCACGGGCAGCACGAGCGTGAGAAAAACGAGCACGATGGCGTAAGGGGGCATCAAGACAAACCAACGTTCACGCGCGTCACGCATCGCCATGTCTCGATCCGTGAAGATCACGTGATGGTTCAGCTCGTGCCGTTCATACAGAACTCCGAGCAGCGGCATGCGTCGATGCAAGATGTCCTTGTGCGCTCGCCACTCGAACCCGAACGCCGCAAACAGCGTCACCGGAATGGCCAGGAGTTCTTCGAGTCTCAGCAAATTCGTTTGAAGTCGAACGATTGCCAAGACCAACACGCCGAGACCGATGGCGGCCGGGATGGCCAAATGCAACGTCGGGCTGTAGCGTGAGGGCATCTGCGCGACGATTTGCGCGCGACGCTCCGGCCGCTCTACCTTTTCATCGACGCGGTCCATCACGTCGACGATACGTTCTGCAATTGCAGAACGCAAGTCGTGCAGGCGTCGAAAGCCCGGGAATTTACGAACCGGTCTTCCGCTTGTCGCGTTCGAACAACCGGCCGATCGCTTCGCCGATTTTCGGCACGATCGAGTGAATGATGACGAGGCCGATGAGGAAGCCGACGAGGGCGAGTTCGTTGGAGGTGGCGAATGAGAACATCGTGTTCGAGTGTTTTCCTTAGCATCTCACACGATGTTCGGGGGATTGTCGTATATTGTTCGCCGGTTGTTTCGGGCAAAACGTCCCGACGAGCAGGACGCACGCGTTGACACTCTGGCCTCTCGAGTCGAAGGAATACGCCGTGTCTTTGCATGAAGACACGCCGCACACGGTTCACCGTGACGTGATCCTCATGGCGGATGCATCGCCTGAAGGACAAGCGATCGCGGCGGCCTTGCGTACGCAAGGGTTTGCCGTGGCGCGATCGTCCGTCGAGCGACTCGAAGAGAGCGTCGTGGAAGAGTCGCCGCGCGTGCTCATCGTCGACATCGATGCCCCGGGCGTTCTCGATGCGATCGAGCGTATTCGGGAATTGCCCGAGGGTGCGCGGGCCGAGCTGGTTTGTCTGGGCAGTCCACTGCGGGCTGCGGAAGTCGGAGCGACGACGACATCGGGACGTGCGTTTGCCCGACCGGTCGACATTCACGCGATCATTGCGCAGATCGGAGCGTTGGCCGATCCGGCGCCGATTGATGAAGAGTTCATCGACGACGGTTTTCACGAGACGAATCCGCGACGACCGGGCGAGAGCATCCCGCCGTTTGTCGGAGATGGAACCGGGGCATTTTCCACGGGATTCCAATCGGTTTTTCCAGGTGGACCCGATGTGTCGGACATGGGTTCGTCCATCTTTCCTCCCGACGAATCGCCCACGGCGCTCTTGGCTGCGCATCCCATGCAGCTCTCTCCCGAGCTCACGGAATTGCTGGCCGCTGCTGAGCAAAAGGTGATGCTCGCCGACGCGTTCGTGTCGCTGCCGCCGGCGCCTCCGCAAAGCGATGAAGATGCGGATGTGGTGCTTGGCGAAGAGTATTTGTCGCTGCTCGAGTCGCCCATGGAATCGGACGACGATGCGCCCGGAACGGGGCCCGAGTTGGGACAAACCGGCTCCGTCGAGGTGTCGACCGGGCCGCTGCCTTTGGCGAGTTTGTCCTCGACACAGGCGAGTCCGAGCGTCGCGCGAACCATCCCCGACACCCTTCCGCCGGTCACGAACGCGAACATTTCGAGCATCGGCGGTTCTCCTCCGGTCGATACGACGCCGCCTGCGCCGCGTCCGATGGTCGGTCAAGCGACGGTGCGCGAACCCATTCGTGTCCGCGAAGTTGTTTCCGACAAACTTCCCATTTCGTACGCGAATGAAGCTTCCGGCGGACAGGTGATCCCGCGACCTGCTTCCGTCGGCGTCGAAGCTCGTCCGACCACATCGAGCACCGCGGTGACGGTCGTCGAATCGGTACGAACGCCACGCGCCGATGATCAACAGCCCACGCGACGTATCGAACCTCCCGCGGTCGTGGCGTCCGTGAAGCGCCCGCTCGCGCCGATCGTGATCGATGCGGGGATCGAGACGCAGCCGCCCACGGTTTTTCCGGGCCGCATCGCCCCACCCGTACCGCGGATCGAAGTCGCCCCGCTCACTGCGCTTTCTTCACCGACGACGCAACCTTCGATGGCGGCGACGGGGGCTCCGTCGACGTTGAATCCATCAACCCTGAATCCGTCGACAGTCGACCCATCCACGGCCAATCCGCCGTCGCCCAAGGTGCCCTCGTCTTCGGAAGGACCGGCGACGAGTGTGGTTTTGACAAACGCGCTTCCCGCGGTACCTCCTCCGCCAAACCCGGCCCTGCCAAACCCTCCGACGATCATCCCGCCGACCGCGAAACCGCAATCTCCGCTGCCTCGGGATCTGTTGCCTTCGACGACGAGGCCGATCTCGCCGCCGCTTCCGACTTCCGCGAAACCGGCTTCGTCAAAACCGACGCCGCCGTCTTCCGTTCCTTCATCACCAAGACCGACCAAACCGACGCCTTTGCTTCCTCCGCCTCAAGTTCGTCGTGGAAGCGCCGATCTACCGCCGTCCGTGCGTTTGGCTCCACCGGTTCCGCCTCCGCCTGCGCCGGTCGTCGTTGCCGGAGCGAACGAAGCGGAGCTCGAGGTGTCGTTGCAGAACGACAAACCAACGGTCTTGGCTTCGGGCGATGCGCCTCGGGCGCTTGCGCGGGCCATCGCGAGCCGGGTGACGGGATCTCTTGCGCTGCACAACCAGGGCGCTGTTCGCCGAGTCGTCTTGCAGGAAGGTGACGTCGTCACTGCCGGATCGGGTTTGGCGGAAGAATCACTCCTGTCGTTCCTCGCCAAGCGTGGCGACATCGAGCGCGATGTCGCGGCCCGTCTTGCGGGCAAACTTCCTCCGGGCGGACGTCACGCGGGCGCGGCGCTCATCGCTCACGGTTATCTTGGCCAAGACGCGTTGTGGCAGGTGCTTCGTGCCCATGCCGAATGGATCATCGGGGCGTTTCTCCAGGTTGATTCGGGCACGCTCGAGCTCGAGTCGGAGCCTCCGGGTCGATTGCGGACCGAGCCGAGTGTGTTCGGCGGATCGATGGGTGCGGAGGTGTTTGTCGAGGCGGTACGGCGGGTCGTTGCGCCGGATGTCGCGCTGGTTCGTATGGGCGGCCCGACGGCTCGAATCGATGGTGGATCGCGATTTTCGTTGCTCGCCGAATGTGCACTACGTCCCGACGAACAGGCCTTGATCAGTGGGGCTGCGGGGGCGACGTTGGGCGAGCTCATCGAGCGCAGCGGTGCGGACGTGGCGACGCTGTTGTACGCGCTGGTTTGTCTTGACGTATTGTCGGTGCTCGCGCCGAGCAAGCGGATCGAGAAGTCGCGGCCTGTGGCGCATGATCCGCTGGATCAGGAGGCGATACGGATGCGGGTGCGGGCGCGCTTGGCGCTCGTGGAAGAGGGCGATTACTTTGCGGTGCTCGGGGTGCCGCACGGGGCGACGAGTTACGAGATTCGGCGTGCGTTCATCGATTTGCGTCGTTCCTTCGAGCCTTCGCGATTGCTCACGGCGGAGACGGCGGACTTGGCGGGCGACGTGCGGACGGTGATCGAGGTGCTCGACGAGGCATACGAGATTTTGAAGGACACGCATCGTCGGGAGCGATATCGTCGTGCGATTGAGGCCGGGCCGGTTTGAGAGATTTGTTTGACGGCTCTGGCATGGCAATCGGCCTTCATGCTACACACGCGCAATCATGCGTTGTCTTGTCACGGGTGCGGCCGGATTCGTTGGATCACATTTGTCCGAGCGTCTTATTGCGTTGGGGCACGACGTGGTCGGCGTGGATCGATTCAGTGATTATTATCCCCGGCATTACAAGGACGCCAATATCGCCCGATTGCTCGAAAATTCGCGATTTCAGTTGGTAGAACGTGACTTGGCGTCGTGTGATATCGGCGCCTTGTTCGACGGATGTGAAATCGTATTTCACCAGGCGGCTCAAGCGGGGGTTCGAGCGAGCTGGGGAAAAACGTTTGAATCGTACGTACAGGACAATGTCTTGGCGACGCAGCGTATTCTCGAGGCGGCGCGGGGGCACGAGACGGTGCGAAAAGTCGTATATGCATCGTCGTCGTCCGTTTATGGAGACACGCTGGATTTACCGATGCGCGAGAGCGGGGCGACGCATCCGCATTCACCTTATGGAGTGACGAAGCTCGCGGCGGAGCATTTGTGCGAGTTGTATCGGCGCAATTTTGGTTTGTCCACGGCGTCGTTGCGTTACTTTACGGTTTACGGGCCGCGACAACGGCCGGACATGGCATTTCATAAATTCATTGAAGCGACGCTCGACGGCCGAAGCATTCCGATGTTCGGGGATGGATTGCAGACGCGTGATTTCACATTCATTGCGGATATCGTGGAAGCGAACGTGAATGTGGGATTGGGAAGCGCGGAAGGTGTTTTTAATATCGGCGGTGGATCTCGCGTTACATTGAGGGAAGTGTTGAGCATCATCAATGACCTCGCGGGCACGGTCATATTGGATCAGCGGCCGAATGAAGCGGGCGACGTCACGCATACGTGGGCGGACACGAGCGCCGCGCAAGGAGCGTTCGGATATTCGCCGAAAGTAGCTTTGCGCGAGGGTTTGGCGAAGCAGGTTGCGTGGCACAAATCGCGTCGTTCATGAGGGCTTGACCGCCGGTTGAGCCGCGCGTGGGCGGGCGTGTTGGATTTGCGTTGAAGAGCGTGCCGAATGACCTGCCCGGTGAAATCGTTCGACGGGCTTTTTTTCGGTTGCGCCGGGGATTGGGTCCATGGTAGAAGGGCCGCATGTCTGAATTGCCGAGTGAGGCTTCCGTTTCCGAGCTGAATGATCGTCTGGCCCGTGAGCATCCCATTGACGATTACTATGCTCGTTCTCCGCTTCCGATTCGCATCATCGAGCAGAAGCGGCTTGATATCATTCGGCGGATGGCGGGGGAGACGGCCGGGCGCGAGTTGGCGGAAATCGGCTCCGGCGGCGGTCACGTGTTGCGGATGTTTCCGCGAGCGAAAATTACGGCAATCGACGTATCGGACGTGTTTCTCGATACGGCCAGGAAAAACCTCGCTGGGTATGATGCCAAGTTTATCAAAGGGGAAGTGGACAAGCTGGATCTTCCCGCAGCGAGTTTCGATCGGATCATCTGCACGGAAGTGCTCGAACATACGCGGGATCCGGAGGCGATTCTTGGTGCGCTTGCGCGGCTTTTGAAGCCGGCCGGGGTCGCGGTGATTACGGTGCCGAACGATCCGTTGATCGATGGTTTGAAAGCATTCGTCAAGAAAACCCCGGTGGGTTGGGTCTTGGGGAATCGAATTCAATGGGGTGGAGATATTTATCATCTTCACAAGTGGACTCCGGACCAGTTCTTGAAGCTGTTGGAGAAGTTTTTCCGGGTCACGGAGCGTCAATCCGCGCCGCACGATGCATTGCCGATCCGCGCATGTTTTCGTTGCGTGCACAAGTGAATCGAAGCGCATAACCAGCTAGTGAGGGTTGCTTTTCATGTCGGACTCGAATGTTATTCAATCGGGGGTTGAGGCCAACGGGGTGCAGTCGCCGACGGCGCAACCGATCGAATTGTCGGTGATTGTTCCGTGTCTCAACGAAGAATTGAATATTACCGAGCTTACCGAACGAATTCGCAGCGTCTTCGAAATGGGCGGATTTCGGGGCGAAGTCGTGCTCGTGGATGACGGGTCGACGGATGGTACGGGGAACGTCATTCGGCGAATGATGCAGACGTACCCGGGCGAAGTGAATGGTTGTTTTCATTTGGAAAATCGGGGAATTGCGGCGGGTTGGCGGTCGGGGGCGGCGGTCGCGCGAGGGCGATTGGTTGCGACGATCGACGCGGATCTTCAATATCAGCCGGAAGACCTTTTGCGTTTGCGTCGGACGTTGCTCGATCACAGCGTCGACGTGGTTCAGGGATTTCGCAGCGCGGTCGGTCGGCGCAAAGATCAGCGTTATCAATTGAGTCGCGGGCTCAATATGTTGCTGAACGGCGTTTTCGGCATGGACCTGCACGACAACAAGAGTGGGTTCGTGATGTGTGCGCGCGAGGTTTTCCTCGATTTGCTCACGTACGAAGGCAGCTATTTTTATTGGCAATCGTTCATCATGGTCGCGGCGCATGCCAAAGGGTATTCGTACCGCGAAATCGAGACGTTGTTCGAGCAGCGCAAGCAGGGGCAATCCTTTCTCGAGGGGCGACGAAGCCTCGTGGCCAGTGCGAAATCGTTTTACGATCTCGGCGTGGCCGCGATGGAATATCGTGTGAGTCGAAGGCCGCCGGATATTGCCGCGCAGTTGCTCGAGCGTCATCCGGTCCAAGATCGATCGCCGGAGCGCGATCCGATCGCGCAGGCTCGATGGAGCGCGTTCATGGCGACCTTCGACCAGACGCATTGGATGATTACGCGCGATGTCGAGCATTATTACGAGACGCTCAAGCGCACGCAATGGTTGTCCATCGAGCACACGCGGGAATTGCAGGACGAAAAACTGCGGCGGATGATTCGTCACGCCTACCGCAACGTCCCTTATTATCGCGCCAAAATGCAAGCGGCGGGGCTGCGTCCGGAAGACATTCGCGGTCAAGCGGATCTGTACAAAATGCCGATGCTCACCAAAGCGGACGTACGCAAGCATTTGCATTTCGACATCATGTCCGAGAACCACAACAAAGCGGAGATTCTCAAGATTACGACGAGCGGTTCCACGGGTGAACCATTCGTGTGTTACGCCGATCGCGCGCAGCTCGAATTCCGCTGGGCGGCGACATTGCGGGCGCAAGAATGGACCGGGTACAAGTTCGGTGATCCCTGCGTCCGTTTGTGGCACCAAACGTTGGGCATGACGAAATCGCAGATTTTCCGGGAACATGCCGATGCGTTTTTCATGAATCGCACGTTCATCCCGGTGTTCGAATTGTCCGACAGCAATCTCGAAAAAATGATGCATACGCTCGAGAATGCCAATCCGGTGCTCGTGGACGGTTATGCGGAGGCCTTCGATTTCTTGGCGCGATATCTGGCGACCAAGCACACGCTTTCCGTGCGACCTCGAGCGCTCATGTCGAGCGCGCAGACGTTGCCCGAACCGAGCCGCAAGCTCATCGAGGACGCCTTCGGTTGTCGAGTATTCGACAAATACGGCAGCCGCGAATTCAGCGGCATTGCGTATGAATGCGAAGCGCATGCGGGCCATCACATCGTTGCCGAGGGGTACATCCTGGAGATCCTCACCGGTGGACGTCCGGCCAAACCCGGCGAGATCGGCGAGGTCGTCATTACGGATTTGAACAATTATTGTATGCCGTTCATTCGTTATCGTATCGGCGATTTGGCCGAAGCGATGGCGGACGAGCTGTGTTCGTGTGGTCGAGGAGCACCGCGAATCGGGCGTATTCAGGGGCGTGTTCAATCGATCATTCAGGGCGTGGACGGGCAGTATTTGCCGGGAACGTTCTTCGCTCATTACTTGAAAGAATTCGATTACGCGCTCAAACGATTCCAAGTCGTTCAGGAAGAACGCGGCGCCATGAAGTTCCTCGTGGTCAAAGGAAGCCGATACTCGCAAGATGTCCTCGACGAAGTTCTCGCGACGTTCCGCAAACACCTTGGCGAACGAATGCGCATCGACGTGGAGTTCGTCGACGAGATCGCCCTCATTCGCACCGGCAAACACATGGCAGCGGTGTCCAAATTGAACGTCGATTTCCAACGATCCGTTCCGGAAATCGTTTCCAGTGCGCAATCGTCGCATTGAGGAGTCGGCCGTAATGACGAATTCGCGTCGGGTAGTCACGGTATCGCGTCCGGGTATACGATACGTCGACAAATCGCCGTTTGACCCGCCGAACCCCGTTTACGCGGCGGTCGAGTCGATGTTTCGAAATCTCGGCCTTGATGCCGCGAATACTTCGTCGCCCGATTGGAATCCGCTCGGGGATTTGATTCGTCCCGGCGATCGGGTGATCGTCAAGCCAAACCTGGTCTCGTCGAAGAACCTGCATCAAAAGATCACGGGCGATTTGCTCGAAGCCAGCAGCACGCATGGTTCGTTGTTGCGCCCTATTCTCGATTATGCGCTCAAGGCCGCCGGGCCCCAGGGTCAGGTTCGGGTGGTCGATACGCCGGTGGAAGGATGTGAAATCGAGAAGGTTGCCGGGCCGCTCGGCGTGTATTCGGTCGTCGATTATTTGCGCGGCAAAGGGCACAACATCGGTTTCATCGATATGCGTTATTTCCGCGTTGCGCCGATGTTCCTATTGGACGATGTGCGCCGCTTTGGTCGGTCTTGGAACCTTGGATTGCTCGTGAGGCGCCCGCTTCCCGGGGATCCGCGCGGGTATCGCGTGGTCAACGTTGGGTCGCGAAGTTCGTTTGCTCGTCCGGACGCTCCGCGTTCCGAGAATTTGCGTTTTCATCGCAGCCATTATCTGACGCCCGTGGAACATCATTCGCACGGGCGCCACGAATACAGCATTCCGCAAACGGTGCTCGACGCCGATGTCGTCATCAATATCCCGAAGATGAAGACGCATAAGAAGACCGGCGTCACGTTGTCGCTCAAGAGCGTCATTGGTTTGTCGAACGAGAAATACTGGTTGCCGCATTTCACGGCCGGAGATCCGTCGATTGGCGGAGATGAATACGATCGTCCTCAAGCTGCGAGCGAATCGCTCGAGAACAAGCTCAGTCGATTTCCATTGCCCGGCGATCATAGTTTGGTGGCGCGTGCGGCGCGTATCGGCGGACCGCCGAAGGTCATTGATGGCAGCTGGGAGGGAAATGATACGCTTTGGCGAACGATTCTGGATTTGAATCGAATTCTCTTTTTCGCGGATGCGCAGGGCGTATTTCATGAAAAACCCGTGCGGAAATACCTCACGTTGGTCGACGGTATCGTTGCCGGCGAAGGCGAAGGTCCGCTTGGAGCAACGCCGGTGCGAGCCGGGTTGTTGGTGGGTGGTTTCGATCCCGCGCGCGTCGATGCGATGACCTCGCGCAACATGGGATACGACCCCGAAAAAATCGTCATGATTCGCGAAGCGTTCGGCGGTGCGTTGCTCGAAGGTTCCAGTTTGTCGGATATCGACCATACGCTCGATGGCGACGAACCTGCGCGTAAATTCAAGCCGCCTCGAAGTTGGCCGTCATTGTTGCCCCACGTCGAAAAAGCCGGCTGATACGACTTCGCCGAATCGCTCGATGCGCGTAATCGCCGACGACAATCGGCGAAAACGATGATCGTGTTTTTATCGTTTGTTATGGCGGATGGCTTGACCGAAGCAATCCAATGTTTGTCCAGACGCACGTGATGGTTTGGATTCGAGCGTGGAGAATGCGTTCATGATTTCGGGAAAGCCGCTGAAAAAGCGCCGGGATCGTGTCGGTTCGAGTGGAATCCGGCGAATGGACGTGGTTTGTGTTACGTTTTGTTGCGGGCAAAAAAAGGTGGAAAGGGCTTGATGATCCACGGAGGGTCGGGTAGTATCGCGCGGCCCAAGCAAAGAACCGCCCGAGGGAGTGATGGAGTCTGTTGAGAAGGCAGCAGCGACGGATGGAGTGTCGACCGAGGTGCAGAAGAGCCTTCCGACGCTTCTGGTGATGTTGCCGGCATTAAACGAAGCGGCGACGGTTGCTTCGGTGATTGGGCGCATTCCGCGAAATATCGACGGAGTGGGGCGGGTCGAGGTGTTGTTGATCGACGATGGATCCACGGATGACACGGTGGCGTTGGCGCGTGGAGCCGGGGCGTCGGTCATTTCGCATGGATACAATCGCGGTGTCGGCGCGGCATTGCAGACGGGCATGGACGAGGCGATTGCACGTCGCGTGGACATCGTCGTCAATATGGATTCCGACGGGCAGTTTTCTCCCGAAAATATTCGCGATTTGATTCAGCCCATTCTTGCCGGCCGAGCCGATATGGCTACGGCATCGCGTTTCAAAGATCCCGCGCTCGTGCCGGAAATGCCGAAGCTCAAGCGGGCCGGTAATGCCGGTATGTCGTGGCTCGTCAGTTCCATCGTGGGGCAACGTTTTGCGGACGTTTCGTGCGGTTTTCGAGCGTATTCGCGCGAAGCGATTTTGCGGCTCGTATTGACGGGCGCATTCACGTACACGCAAGAAACGTTTTTGGTCTTGGCGTCCAAAGGCATGCGGATCGTCGAAGTGCCGATTCCGGTTCGAGGTGTTCGAGAACATGGCGAATCACGCGTCGCCTCGAATTTGTTTCGTTATGCTCGGCGCACGTCAGGCATTATTTTCGGCAGCATTCGCGATTATCGGCCCAATCAATTCTTCAACACGGCCGCCGGGATTCTGATGCTGTTTTCGCTCTGCATCGGCGGCTTCTTCGTGTGGTACCGCATCACGCACGGACAATTTTCTCCGCATATCTGGGCCGGATTCGTTTCCGCCTTCTTTTTCGGGCTCGCGGTCATGGTGTTCGCGCTGGGGCAAGTCGCCTTGATGGTGGCGCGATTACGGCAAATTCAGGAACAACAATTGTACCTTCTTCGGAAGCTAAATTCGAATACCACAAGCCGATGAACCGTTTGCCCACCGAAATTCTCGAAGAAATGTCCCGGTTGGTGACGACGGAAGATCGCAATGAAATGGCGATTCCGAGTTATCTCCATCGCAATCCATTGATGCGCGAAATGGCTTGGGCGCGTGTTCATGCGCTCGAAACGTTTCTTCGTCGGGTGGCGAGTCGTCGGAGGCTCACGCGGATCGTCGATTATGGTTGTGGAACGGGCGTCTTGTTGCCCGCCGCGTCGGATCTTGCCGAATCCGTGTACGGAGTCGATCTCGTGATCGAACCGGCGCAATGGTTGGTCGGCAAATTGTCCCTGCCGAACGTGCAAATCATGAAACCCGAAGAATGCGCGACGATTGCTTCGGGCTCGGTGGATGTCATTCTTGCCGGAGAAGTGCTCGAACATATCGATCCGGTCGAACCGGCGCTCGTCGAATATCGCCGGCTTTTGCATCGAAAAGGCGCTCGGTTGCTCGTTTCCTTGCCGACCGAAAATGCATTGTATCGTTTTGGGCGGCGCCTGGCGGGCTTTTCCGGGCATTACCACCACGACAACGCTCGGTCCATCGATGCCAAGATTCGTCGCGGTGGTTTTGAACGCGTGGATCGCACGTGGATTCCTTTGCCGGGGCCTTTGTCCGTGTATTGGGTCATGGAATACGCTCCTTCACCTGCGTGACGTCGTGGAGGTTCGAGGCACAACCTCCGCAGAACGTGTCGAATCCAGGAAAACCGAACGATGACCGAGTCCGCACCGCCCGAAGCGCAAGAAGCTCCTGCTGAATTGCCGCCCGCCGCCGAAGTGGCGCCTGTCGAAATGGCACCCGTCGCCGAATTGCCCCCGGCAGAAATAGCGCCTGTCGAAATGGCACCCGTCGCCGAATTGCCTCCGGCAGAAATGGCGCCTCCCGCGCCTGCACGGCCCGGCTTTTTGGCGTCATGGGGTCCGCGGCTGCAAACGGCGGCGCTCGCATTGTTCGTGACGGGAGGAATTGTTCTTTTCGGCGCAGTCGTGCATGCGCATTACCCCATCGGGCGCTGGCTGTTTTGGCGTTACCTCTTGGTTTGGTCGTGCGTGAGTGTTTGGCTCGTCGGCTGCGTGTCGGTCGGGTATTCGGTCATCAGCCGTTTTTTGCCGCGTTTGCCGCTCCGGGAATCTCTCGTCCAGAGCTCGGCGGTGGGAATTTATCTTTTTTATGCCAGCATGGTCGTGGGCGGTTTGCTGCATTTGTATGGGCACGTTTTTGCTGTCGGCTTGCCGCTTGCTTTCGTGGCCGTGGGCGTAGGTTCGTCGTGGAAGCAGGGGCGTCGAATATTTCGCCGGATTCAGGCATTTCGTAAGCGTCCGTCGCCGCCGCGATCCCTGTTGTCGACCGTGGTGGTTTTGTACGGCGTTGTTTGTATCGGCGCGTTGTATTTCAATATTTTGACGCCCAAGAATGCGAATTTCGACTCGCAGTGGTATCATCTTGGTCTGGGTCAACAATGGATGGCCCAAGGAGGAATGTTGCGCACGCCCGAGGGGTGGTTTGTCGAAGCATTGCCTCATTTCGCGGCGGTTCTTTATGCCTGGGCGTTTCAGTTGCCCAAATTGGACCTCTTTAATATCGTCGAAGTGGCGGCTCATATCGAATTCGTCATCTTTTTGCTGACGTTGGCCGGCATTCCGGTGCTCGTGTATCGCCTGGTTCCGGGGGCGCGAACGTCGGAAACGTGGGTGGCGATGTTTCTTTTTCCGTCACTTTTCATTTATGACGCCAGCCTGCATACGGGCAACGATCATATCGCCGCATTTTGGGCCGTGCCGATTTTCCTCGCCTTGCGACGCGCGTATGCGACGATGTCTCCGCGTCATTTGACCCTGGTATCGCTCGGGGCGGCGGGAGCGATTCTCACCAAGTATCAAGCGGCGTCGTTGGTCGTGGCTCCGGCTGTGGCCATTCTATGTCGCGGGATTTATTTACTTATTCGGCGGCGCAAAGAAACCACGGCGTTTGTCGGTCCGGTGGTTTGTCTCGTGACGGTGCTCCTTTTTACATCGCCTCATTGGCTCAAGAATTTGCTGTGGTACGGGGATCCTCTTTATCCCGCATTGCACAAACATCTCGCTTTGCGACCTTGGCATCCGGATCTCTCCGCGGCGATGGATAACAATTGGGAGCGCCTCGTTTGGCGGCCCAAAGGGCCATTGCTTTCGCAATTGAAAGAGACGTTCGCCGCCGGATGGACATTTTCTTTCGTGTCGCACGCGCGGTCCAATTTTCACGGCAAACTCCCGGAATTCGGCTCGCTCTTCACGTTGTCTTTGCTTTGGCTCCCGTTTTTGCGCCGCACTCGGAACATTTGGGCTCTTTTTGCGTGTGCTCAAGTGGGCGTGTTTTCGTGGTATTACTTATCGCACGTCGAACGATATTTGCAGGCGCTCATTCCTTGGATGGCGGCGGTCGTCGCGGCGGGATTGATTTTGTTATGGCGTAAAGGTTTGGCGATACGAATTCCCGCGGGCGGATTGTGTGCCATTCAAGTCATTTGGGGCGGCGATGCCTACTTTTTCCCCACGCATGCCATGTTGGGTGGTGACGTCCCGGTGCGCGTCGTCGCGCAGCTCATGGCGACGGGATACACCAAGGATTTTGCGGGGCGGACGAATATCGCGGGTTCATTCCAAGAGATCACGGCGAAATTGCCGCCCAAAGCCGTCGTCCTGCTGCATGAATTCAATCCCCGTTTGGGGCTGCGAGCATCGATCGTCACCGACATGCCGGGTTTTCAAGGCCTTCTTCGGTATGGTCGATTCGCGTCGACGCAGGAAATCGTTGATGCCTACAAGTCCCTCGGCATTTCGCACGTCGTTTGGCGAAATGGCGCAACGTATGCCTTGGACAACCTCGCCGGCGATTTGCGATTCTTTGATTTGGTCACCAATTGGACCGAATCACGAACCGTGCATGGATCCATGGCTTTGGCGCGGATGAAGAATACCCCGCCGGCCAAGTCTCCTTCCAATACCGTCGTATATCTCGGTTGCAATACATTCACGCGCGGCGTCTACAAGCTGGCGGACATGGATCTGCTCCCGGGTGGCCGGGCCAAACCTCCGCTGCGGAAACTCACGCCTCGTGATCCGACGCTTCCGTCGGCCATTGAAGAAGCCGGCTTCATCGTGCGCGATTCGAGTTGCCCGGCATCGGTGGGCGATCCGGCCTCGTATCCGGGATTTATCAATGCGGTGTCGCGGTCCAAGGAAGAACTTTGGATTCGGCAGTTGTGATGCATCCATGACGGATTCTGCACCCTCCGCTCCACCGCCGGTGCCGTCCAAGCCCGCTCGTTTTGCGGTATCCAAGCGCGTTTTCCGATTGCTCGGTCCCATTTTGCTGATCGTTCTCATCGTTCGGCTGCCCCATCGCGATCGGATTTTGCATGATATTTCCCACGTAGCTTGGTTGCCACTTCTGGGCGCGATGGCGTTGAATTTCCTCACCATACATCTCAAAGTGGTTCGTTGGGACGCGCTCCTGCGGACGCGGGGAATTCGTTATCCGTTGCGTCGATTGTGGACGGCTTTCAGCGCCTCGTTGTATCTTGGATTGTTTACGCCCGGACGACTCGGCGACGTTTTGCGTATTCACTATTTGCGCCGGGATTCTCAAGTTCCTTATGCCGAAGGGTTGGCGACGGTCGTCATGGATCGCATTTGCGATCTTTACGTATTGTCCGTATTCGCGGCCCTGGGCATTGTGCGTTTTCATTCCGTCATCGTCGGAGATATCGCTTATCTGGCGTGGTCGAGCCTCGCGGCTTCGATTCTCGCGCCGCTTTTGGTCCTCGTACCGGGTGTTGCGGAACGCGCGATGCGGACCATTTCGTCGCGTTTTGGCATAAGCCGAGATACCAAGGACATCACGCTTTTTTTGGATTCGCTACGTACGCAAGCCCGCGCGAGCTGGGGAAGGATCCTCCTGCTCACCATTGCTGCGTTTTTGGCCAGTTCCGCCCAAGGATGGCTCGTTGCGCGTGCCATGGGTATTCATCTCGATTATGACGTCGTCATTTGCTTGCTGGCATTGGCCACCCTGGCCGGATTGCTTCCCATTACAATGTCCGGCATCGGGCTTCGCGAAGCCCTTTTCCTGCTGATTTTCCCATTTCTCGGCTACGCGGCGGAACAAGGCGTCACGTTCGGATTGCTCGTTTTCGTCGTCATCTACATTGCTCTCGGCCTCATCGGGTTTGTCAGTTGGCAACTGTCGCCGCCGTCGTCGCGACCTTCTGTAAGTTCCACTCCATAAACACACGTCAAACCGTTTTTGGCGTCATGGAACATCGAGGCCTCGGCGCGTCGAAAACCCTTGTGCTAGGCCGCCATTCGTGCTCTATAGGGCGGCGCCAACGTGACCATCGCAGCCATTTCATACCCCCCGAACGGTCCGGTCATCGCGAGCGTCACGTTTGTTTTCTTGATCGAGGTACGTTGTGAGCCTTGAGTCGACAGGTTCGTCCGATGCCAATGTGACTGGCGAATCCACCCCGCCCAATCCGGAACAATCCACGCCGGCCGAAGAAATGGTGCTTGAAGTGCCTCCGCAGGCGGCGCCGGAAGCGGTTTCCATTGTCGATTCGAACGCTGCGGTCGCCATCGAAGCGGATGTCGTAACGCTGGAAAACCCTGCCGAATCCGTTGCGGAGACAGCTCCGCCGCTCGTCGACGTTCCCCCCGCACCGCCCGCACCGATTCCCGTGCAAAAGGCCGATCGCTCCGCATTGCTGCGGGCGCTGGCGTTGCTCGTGCTCGAGGGAGCGTCGTTGGGCGCCTTTTTTTCGCAGCTCACGGTCACGAGTCAACTCGACAATTTCGTTTCGAAAAACGAAATGGCGAGTCGCCTGCGCATCGAGCTGTCGATGGGGATCACCGGCCTGGTTTTTCTGCTCGGCTCGTTTATTTATTTATTGCTGGGTCGGCGCTCGCGGACGGTCGCGACGCGGGTGGAGTCATTGCATCGTTTGGGCGTCTTCATGTCGCCCGCGATATTGGCGATTTTGGTTCCCCCCTTCTTCCGTTTGACGCCGTGGGCGACCTTGAATGTCGAATTGCTCGTCATTCTGACCATCTTCGGTGTCGTGTTCGAGCCGCTGATGCGGGTATCGCTTTCTTCGGTCCCCATGGTCGTGGACCGGGCGGTTCAATGGTTGTCGCCGCGTTTGTCCGGGCGATTCTCGCGCTGGACGCCGCCGGTCGTCGTGGGTTTGGCCGCGCTTGGATACGCAGCATTCGCGTCCACTTTCACCATCATGCATCATTATCGGTTTGGAACGGCGTGTTGGGACCTGGGTCAATACGATAATTTGTTTTACAACGCCCTGCACGGTCATCCATTTCGCGTCACGTCCATTTCCGGCGAAGAAGATTGGAAGTCGTTGCGTGGACATGCTGAATTGGGCATGTACTTCATTTTGCCATTTTATGGCATTCGCGCGAGCTCCGAGGCGTTGCTCGTCATGCAGGCGGTTTTGTTGGGCAGCGCCGCCATTCCCGTGTATTTGTTCAGCAAGCGCTTCGTATCGCGCTGGACGTCCATGGTCTTGACGCTCGGGTACGTCTTTTACGCCCCGCTGCATCGCTCGAACTTTTACGATTTTCACATGCAGCCCATTGCGGCGGCATTCATCTTGTGGATGCTCTATTTCTTCATTTCCAATCGCAATGTCCTCTTTTGGATCTTTTTCGCGATCGCCTTGACGGCTCGCGAAGACATTTCCATTGCTTTGGCGGTTTTCGGTACCTTCTTGATGGTCACCGGTTATCGAGCGCGCGTGGGCGTCATCGTGACCATCGTTTCCGTGATTTATTTCGTCGTCTTGAAGGGCGTCATCATGCCCCTCGCCGGCGGATGGTGGTTTGTCGATATCTACAAGCTGCTGCAAATTCCGGGGAAAAAGGGTTACGGATCGGTCATCGAGACGCTTCTCTCCAATCCGTTTTACGTCCTCACCACGCTGCTCACCAAAGAAAAACTCCTTCTTGCGCTCCAAATCCTGCTCCCCGTCGCATTTCTGCCGCTCCGCAAACCAATTCTTCTTTTTGCGCTCGTCCCCGGGTTTTTCTTTACCCTCCTGACGACCGGATACAATCCCACCGTCACGACCCTCTTCCAATACAACGCCTATTGGATTTTCTACATCTTTCCGGCGTCCGCCATTGCGTTGCGCATGATCGGCGGGCAAAGCCCGTTGCCGTCGACCGATCCGACGCCGTCGGAGCCGTCGGGCAATATCCGTCGACGAGCCGCCTTGGCGTCGCTCGTTTTTCTCTCCGTCGTGACGAGCTTCCACTTTGGAGCCTTGATTCAACGAAAAAGCTTCAAGAGCGGTTTCTCGAGCAAAATCGAATTTGCGATCAGCGCGGACGAATGGAAGCGTTATCGCGACATGCGCGCATTGGCGGATATGGTCCCGCAAGATGTCAGCCTCGCGGCCACCGAACACGTCGCTCCACACGTCTCCGCGCGTGTCTCGCTTTATTGCTTCCGGGAATCCATCGGCTCCGCCGAATATATTCTCTTTGGCGCACTGGATAAAAACAGCAAGAACGCCAAAACCCTCAAAGATTTGCTTCATGCCGGTAAAATCGGCGTCATTGCCGATCGCGGAGACTTCATCCTCTTCAAAAAAGGTGCTCCGACGACGCGCAACGCCGAATTCGAGAAAAAATTGTAGAGCCCGTCGTCAGAACACCAAGACCGTCCATCGCACCGCCTTCGCGACTTGTTTTCCCTCCCGCGGAATACATCGGTATTCTTCCGGCGTTCTCACGTCCCACAGGGTGAAACAAGCATGCGGCGTCAGTGGCTCATTCCCGTCCTCTTGGCAGGGTTCGTTGCCGGTTGCAAGAGCAGCGACAAACATACGGATACAAACGTCGGCAGCACGTCATCGACGACAAACGTTGCTGCTCAAACGAGTGCCCAAGCGGCGGATCAGAAAGACAAACCCAAAGCCGCCTCGTACATGGGCGGTTCCATCGGACGAACCCCGAGCGCGGATGCGCTCTACGTTGCCGATGAAGATCGCGGCTTGTTACAGCGCATTGCGTTGCCGCTCGATGTCGCGAACACGCCGCTGAAAATCACGATGCCGGGTCAGCCCGCCCAAGTCGTGGTGCTCGCCGACAAGGTTCTCGTCACCGTGCGGAGCCTGGGCGCAGTGGTTCCCGCCGCAGACAAGACCGAATCGAGCGACGCGGCCGATCCTGCGGCGAGTGCTTCGGCGAGCGCGACGGTGAAAGCTCCCAAAGCTCCCGAGCCCAAAGGACCGATCCTTGCCAAGCAGGTTCCGTCGGCGACGGGTCCGGGGCTGCTCCTCGTGATGCGTCCCGATGCGGAAAAAGGGCTCGTCGAGGTTTCTCGAACCGAACTTCCTCAAGACGCTTGGGGCGTGACGGTGACGTCGGATGAATCGTTGGCCCTCATAACATCGGCGTGGACGCATCAAGTTTCGATCGTCGACATTGCCTCGGGCAAACTCAAAGCAACGGTCGACGTGCCGCGTGAACCCCGCGCGATCATCATGCATCCGAACGGCAAATCGGCATACATCACGCACCTCGTCGGGCCCGACTTGACGCGTATCGACGGCATCGATGGCGACGCTCCGAAAGCGCACGCGGTCAAACTTCCCCCCACGCCCGCGCGCACGCCGTTCCTCACGCAAGCCGGCGCCTCGCTCGCGTATTCCGCGACGTTGTCGCCCGATGGCAAGCGACTCTTCGTTCCGCGTCATGCGCTTGGAACGACGGGTCCGCAGGTTTGGATGGGTACGTCGGCCGTCGATGTGCTCTTGACGGAGGACGACACGCCGCTCTCGCCGCCGCGCACGGACAAACCAAGTATCGAAGAGAAAAACCTCGAGGCGCAATTCACGCTCAACGATGAAAGTACGGGGGCGGGGGGGCCTCGCGCCGCGGGAAATCCGTTTGTCCAGCCAAAGGCCATCGTGTATCGCAAGAAGACCGATACGTTGCTCGTCGTCTCCGAAGGCGGTGACACGGTGACCGAATTGTTTGCCCGGACAATCGAACCTTCGATGTTCGTCAAGCGTTGGTATCCGCTCACGCTCGATAAAGACGTGAAATACGGCGTTTCCAATGGTTGCGCTGCGCCGAGCGGGATGACGCTGTCCGCCGATGAAGACACCGCGTGGGTGTTTTGCCGAGCTTCGGCATCGATCGTCGTGCTCAGCATGGAGACCGACGGGCCGCGACCTTGGGTCAAAATCGGCGAAGATCCGTTATCCGCCGAAGCGGCCGTGGGACGACGATTGTATTACAACGGCACGGACGATCTCACGAGCGGTGGAATGGGCTGCGCTGGATGTCATCCCGAAGGCCGTGATGACGGGCATGTTTGGCACGAAACCGTTGAATGGGAACAAGAGCGACGGTTTTTCGCGGGAAACAAAAACATCGCCGACTTTCAGGGGGATACCCAACGAAATGGTTGGCCCCGCCAAACTCCCATGTTGGCCGGGCGCTTGGCCGCGGAAGGGCCGTACGGATGGCATGCGGAGAGCCCGCATTTGACGCATCGATTGAAGGGCGGTTTTCACTTGCATCGTTGGGGCTCTTTCCCGTGGGGACACGATGCGAGCGAAGTGCACGTACGTGCAATGGCGATTCGCGCTTATTTGCGGCAAGGATTGGTTCCGCCGCCGCGGCCCGCTCGAGAGCTCACGGAAGAAGAAAAGAAGGGCAAGGAGATCTTCAATCGCCTCGATACGAAATGCGCCGGTTGTCACGTGCCCGAAATGGACTACAGCGATCGCGCCAAGTATCCCGTTTATGCCAAATTGCCCGCGCCGAAAAACTTCGATGAAGAAGAGGAGAAGGACTTCAAAACGCCTTCGCTTCGGTTTGTCGGTGGAACCGCACCTTACACGCATGACGGCCGATTCTCCACCCTCGAAGAGCTGATTGATTTGAACGAAGACCGCATGGGCAATACGAAACAATTGACGAAACCCGAACGCGCGGCGCTCGTGGCTTTCTTGAGGACGTTATGAACCTGGTTCGTCTTGGTCTAACAGCGGTTCTCGCGGCGACGGCGACCTTCGTGGTCGTCGTGGCCAATGCGGAGGACGCGTCGGCTCCGGCTCCCGCGGATTCTGCGACGGTATTGGCCGATGGCGGAGACTCCGACGGAGAAGCCGAAGCCGGGCCTCCTCCCGCGCCGTTTTTCGATGCGACTGCATTTCCCGAGGAAAAGTCGCCGCGGCCCAAAAAAGAAGAATGGAAGGACGTTCCCTCCGTTCGTTTGTCCGATGGATCCGCGTCGATTGGCGGTTGTGGGTTTCAGCGTCTGCGGGAATGGATTCGTGTTCGTTGCGGCATTACCGCCAAAATCACGCTCATGTGCGGCAATCCCGAAGACGTATTCATGAGCCTCGATCCCATACCGCAGGATTGGGGCGCATTTCCCGAAGGCGGGGAGCTCGTCTTCGCCGTGCGCAAAGGCGACCGACGTCTCTTGGAATTGCAGAGCGTGGAATTTGGTTACAGAGGGGCGACCACCGCCGTAAGCATGGCGGTCATTTCGGAACTGTGGCTTCCCGGCGACGAAAAACCCACCATCATCGCCCGGTAAAACCCACGCTCATCCAATCCGAATCTTCTTCTTCAACGCCGCGAGCTCGTCGTCGATTTCCGGATTGGCCGCCTTCTTCGTATCCCCGGACAAACTCCCGCCGCCTTCGAGCTGCGCGAACTTTGCTTCGAGGTCCGTGTCGGACATGCCATGCGGACGCAGCGCCTCGTCGACCTCGCGCGCCGCCGCAGCTTCGGCGACATGCCCTTCGATCTTGTCTTCCATGCGGCGAAACTCGGCAAATGCTCCACCCGAGCTCTTCGCCCCCAAACCTTCCGCACCACCGCCGGTTTTTGCACTTCGGATTTGTGAAGCGATCGAAGCCTTCCGCGTTTCCAGCTCCTGCTGCTTCGCTTCCATTCGATCCATCTCGCGCTTCATGTTGAGCACGGCCGCACGTTGCTCGGCGCGTAATGCCTCCGCGCGATCACGATCCGCAACGATCTTTTTCTTCTGCACGAGCGCCTCGCGAGCCAACACTTCATCATCGGCTTTGAGCGCGAGTTCGGCGCGACGCTCCCACTTCTGCACGTCGGCATCGAGGTCATCGACCTTCTTGCGCAACACTTTTTCGGCCGCGACCGCTTCGACCAATTCCTTCTTGGCGGCGCGAATCTGCTCCTTCATCTCCTCGACGATCAGATCGACGGACTTTTTCGGATCCTCCGCCTTGTCCAATAACGCGTTGACGTTGCTCGAAATGACTTTGCCCATCCGGTCGAAGATGCCCATGCCCGCAAAATGCCCCGGCTCGAGTTCGGAGTAAAGAGCCGGCATGCATCATCGACGTTCACGCGAGCGTTTTGCGTCGGCTTGGCCGGAGAACGCGAACGTGTGAAGACAAAAAAAAGAGAGCCTGCTCTACGGTGGGGGGGGCTGACCGGAGCAAGCTCTCAGGCTACGTATTAAGCAAGCATCAGGCCAACCCTGATGGATCCTGAAAACAGAGAGTTACGACCGATCGAACGAACCCCATATTTCAACTTTGCAAAGAAGTCTCTCAACCCTGCACGTCCAAACGACGCCTCGATCGCGGATGAGAAACGGTCCGCGGTGCGTTTGCTCCTGTACGTCCTCACGAACCTATGGTGAACGAGAGAATATGGCCCACCGACGAGAGTTCCGTTTGTCGTTTGCCGCCGCCTTCCTTCTCGGCTTGACGAACTGCGACCATAAACCTCTGCCCACGCCAACGTCGGCTCCATCGACCGCGCCATCCTCGGCGCCGTCCGCAACATCGACAACGCCATCCGCCCAAGCGTTCATCGCCAATCCTCCATCCGTCGCCCCCGATTTCCTTGCCGATCGTCCTGACGAACACACGGAGCCGCGACGCGTGCTCGCGCGAATACAAGGCAATCTCGAGCGGGTAGGGGCGGGGTTATCGGCAAAGGCTGTTCCATCGGGCGTGAAGGCGGACGAGTTCGAAGCGTTTGTCTCGGCATACCAGGCTTTTTTGACGGGGGACGCCGGTACGGCGGACAAACTCGCGCAGGTGGCAAAAGCGGCCGTAAAGAGGCTCGAGGCCAAGGTTGAGTCCGCCAAACGCGCGCGAGGCGACGGTACCGATCCGCTTCCGAAGAAACATCGGATCGAAGATTATTTGAAGCTCGTTTCGAATGCCGCGATAGCGCCCGTGAAGAACGACACGGATCTCGTCGCGCGCCTTGCGGCGACCATGCGATTGGTCGACGCGGTTTTGTTGATGGAAAGTGGCGGCGAAGTTTACGACGACGCGTACGATTTGTTTGTGCGACATGACGAAATGCTCTTGCGCGAGCTGGATCATTTTCGCGATGCGACGTGGCTCAGGTTGCCCTGTAAAACGATTTTGAAACATCGCAAAGCCATCGAGGCCGCCGACAAACGCCTCGGGGCTGCGGCGGGGCCGCTTTTATCGTGCCCCGTGCCGGCAAAACACGAACACGATTACGAAGCGATGCACCGCTGGGCGACACAACCCGGAGAATCCGCTGCGTCTTTCGTGCCTCGACCGGCTCCTCCCGAGAAGAAAAAAGAACCGGCGCCCGAGCCTGTTGCGCCTGCGCCTCCTTGGAATTTGGATACGGCCATCGTGTTCATGGCCGACGATCCCGATGCCGCGGAAAAACCATTGGCGGAAGCGGCGGGCAAAAATATCCTTGGAAAACTGGATTATGCGCTTTTCCTACAGGCATTTCGTCCGCAATCGAAAGAGCGCGACGCCAAAATCAAAGAATTGATGGACGCGGTGGACAAAGCGAGCGCCGTCGCGGCCAAAAAACTGGGTGACGAATTCTTGATCAAAGACAAAACCATCAATCGGCGCGATTACGACGGCACGGATGAAAGCTTGGTGGGCTCGATTCGCTTGGCATCTTCGAGTGGTTCGGCGGCGACGGATTCGGCATTTTATGCGATTCCTTGCGCTATCTTGATGGTTCGTCCGAAACTGCTCGACGCGACGGAGCCACTTTTCGGCGGCAATCGCGATAACTTTCTCCCTCGCGCCGGATGCGGCTGGAGACGCGGGTTCATTCGCGGTTTTCCCAATGCGGAGCTCGTTGCTTGGCGCAATGCGGCCGAGGAAGCCGACGGTGGATTCTTGGCCAATCACAGCGGTACCATGCGGTTTGCCTTGGCCGCCGGCAGCAACCAGGACGCCGAACTGCTCCGGACGAATCCGAGTTTCTTGTTGCTGGACGCAAATAAGGCGCCCATGGCTTGGCCCTACGAGACGTGGTCGTACATGACGCCCGAGAGTCGCGTGATTTACCAACGGCTTTTGAGCGTCGCCGAACCCTTCAAAAAGAAGCTCGTCGCGCATTACAAGACTCGGCAATTCAGCGATCAGGATGCCGAACGTATGGCGCAGGCGGCCTTGTTTCACGGCGTCTGGGGCGCGGATTGCGGCAAAACGGCGCCGCGACGTTCG
Source organism: uncultured Polyangium sp. (assembly GCA_964435055.1). GTDB lineage: Bacteria > Myxococcota_A > Polyangia > Polyangiales > Polyangiaceae > Polyangium. The sequence goes on from CAYSYX010000057.1 coordinate 25,607, forward strand.
CTGCGAAAACTCATCGTCGATCACGCTCCGCCGGCCGAGATCCGCGATTTTCTCGCCAAACGCGATGATGAAAACGAAGCGCACCTCGAGCCATTTCGCGAATGTGCCAAAACGACGGGCATCGAGCCATTGATTCATATCGCCGTGTCGTATCCCGAGGTCTTGCCCGTGCTTTGGGAATCGTTCCCGCAACCCGTCGAAAACGCCGAAGAGCTCGATATCGAAGTGGATCCGAATACACCGAATGCGTTTGGAAAAACGCCGCTCATGGTCGCGGCCCAACTGGATCAGGTCTCCTCGGCCAAACAATTGCTCGATCACGGCGCCGCGATCGAACGAACAACGTATCGCAGAATCGTCGGCAATCCGGGCGATCCCGAGCAGCTCGCCCACGACGCGCGCACGGCGCTCATGTATGCGGCTGCGCGCGGATCGCTCGAGATGATTCAGCTATTGCTCGACCGAGGCGCGGATAAATACGCGTCGGATACGAAAGGCCGCCGGGCGATCGATTATTTGCTGGGATTGGGCCCGGTCGCCGCGAATTCCAAATGCTCGGCGTCCGAATTGGTCAAAGCAGCGAAGCTTCTGGATTGAATTCGCGCCGACCATTACGATGGCAAAAACGATGGACAAAAAAAAGAGAGTCCGCTCTACGGTGGGGGGGGCTGACCGGAGCAAACTCTCGATATGCGCATAATGCAAGTGCCGGGCCAAGTGGTGACTGTCGTCATTTCAAATGGTTACGTGACCGTTCGTCATTTCTGGATCGCAGATTTGCACGAAGCCGTCTTCAAAAATGCATCCGATGGGCAGCGTGCCGAGCGGCGCGCGGCTTGACGCAGCTGCCGAGGTCCGGCCACAATTCGCCGCATGGATTCCGCAAACCCCGCCATCCTGCCCAAGATCGACGCTCGACCCAAACCCCAAGCCCATTTGCGTGCGCTCGAACCGTGGCTCGAGCCCATTTATTTTTTTCGAGCGCTCGCGAATTACATCGATTGCGATATGGCGTTGTTTCGGCGTCATGGTGACGTGGTCCGAGTGCGCCTTCCAACAGACATGATCTTATTTTCCCGGCCCGATCATATCAAACACATTTTGCGGACGAACGTCCTGAATTATCCGAAAAGTTTTCAATACGATATGCTGCGGCCCATTTTGGGTGACGGCATTTTCGTGAGCGACGGGGACGTTTGGACGCGGCAGAGGCGGCTTTTGGCGCCTGAATTTCGTGAAAATGCAGTCGCGCGTTTCGTGCCTCCGATGGTCGAATGCGCGGAAAAACTATTTGCATCGTGGGATGCCAAAGGCGCTCGAGAACCCGTCGATGTTTCTGCGGATATGATGCGTTTGACCTTGTGGATCATCGGCCGCGCCATGTTCAAAAGCGAATTTTTACAAGAAACGGAGATCATCGGCCATTCACTCGAAGTTTGTCTCGCCCATGCCACATTGCGCATGTTGTCGATGGGCCTGTACAAGGATTGGTTGCCCACGCGGGGCAATCGCGAAGCTCGGGCGGCGGAAAAAGCACTCAATGATGCCATCATGGATTTGATTCGGCAGGAACGTGAAGGTGCCGAGGGAACCCCCGATGTTTTGTCGCGAATGATTCGTGCACGCGATCCGGAAACAGGTGCGGCCATGAGCGACAAACAATTGCTCGATGAAACGAAATCGCTCGTCTTGGCGGGTCATGAAACCACGAGCTTGGCCTTGTCGTGGACATTTTACTTGTTGTCGAAGCACCCCGATGTCGAGGAAAAACTCGTGGAAGAAGCCACGCGCGTATTGGGCGACCGAAGCCCGACGGCCGAAGACATTTCCAAGCTCGTTTATTCGCGTCAGGTTTTTCTGGAAAGCATGCGCCTGTATCCGCCAGTGCCCGGCATTTCACGGAATACTCTGGCCGATGACGTCATTGATGGAATTGTCGTACCGGCCGGGCAACTCGTGGCGATTTCGCCTTATGTCGCGCACCGACATCCCGATTATTGGACAAATCCCGAGCAATTCGATCCGGATCGTTTTTCTCAAAAACGTGCCGAAACGATTGAGCCGTACAGCTACATGCCGTTTCTTTTGGGTCGACGCCAATGCCTCGGCGAACACTTCGCCATGCTCGAAGGCCCGCTGCTCTTGTCGATGATTCTCCGACGTTACGCATTCAAGCGCGTATCCGACGAGCCCATTCGGACACGACCGATAGCGACATTGCGCCTCGCCAAACCGCTCGTCATGTACGTGCGTAAACGCGAATCGCGTAACGCGTAAACGACAAACAAAAAAAAGAAAGCCTGCTCTACGGTGGGGGGGGCTGACCGGAGCAAGCTTTCGATAACCAGATAAAGCAAGTACCGGGCCAATGGTGGGTTGTTGTGATTTCAATGGTTTACGGCCGAGCGTCTCGTCGATGGAACGCGATTTTGCAAGATCGGCGCGCAAGGATGCAAGGCGCCTCGAGTGCACGGTCGTCGTGCATCGGCGCCAAGTGAATTGCATCGGATGGGTGAATGACGTGGGCGGGGACGATCGGGAAGGGCGGTCGACGCCGATCAATCCGTTCGGCCAAGCGTGGTTGCGCTGCCTTCGGCATAAGCAGCTTGCGCCGCTGCAAGTCGAGCGACGGGGACGCGCATCGGCGAACACGACACGTAATCGAGTTTCACCTTCTCGAAGAAGCGAATCGATGCGGGGTCACCACCGTGTTCACCGCAAACTCCGCATTCAATCGTGGGCCTCGTTTTGCGCCCACGTTCACAGGCCAATGCGACGAGCTCGCCGACGCCTTCCGTGTCCAAACTCGAGAATGGATCTTTGGGCAAAATGCCCATTTCCACGTAGGTGCCCAAGAATTTGCCCGCGTCGTCGCGCGAAATTCCCATCGTCGTTTGGGTCAAATCGTTTGTCCCGAAGCTCATGAATTCGGCTTCCTGCGCCAATTCGCCCGCACGCAATGCGGCGCGCGGCAATTCGATCATCGTGCCGAACATGTACGGCACAGACAAACCTTTCTCGGCAAATACGTCGGCCGCGACTTTCTCGATCGTTGCTCGGGCCAGTTGAAGCTCGCGGCGCGTCATCGCGAGCGGGATCATGATTTCGAGTTTCGGGGGCGTGCCTTTTTTCGCCACTTCGCACGCAGCTTCGAAGATCGCTCGCGCCTGCATCTCGTTGATCTCGGGGTACGTCACGCCCAACCGGCAACCTCGGTGACCGAGCATCGGATTGAGCTCGTGCAGTTCATCGACCTTGCGCGTCAGATCGATTGGACGAACGTTCATCGTCTTGGCCAGGTCTTCGATTTGCTTCGGCTCTTGCGGCAAGAACTCGTGCAACGGCGGATCGAGCAAACGAATCGTGACGGGGAAACCGGCCATTTCTTCGAAGATGGCGATGAAGTCTTCACGTTGGAAGGGCAGGAGCTTCGAGAGCGCATGGCGTCGCGCGTCGACATCGCGGGCGAGGATCATTTCGCGAACTGCGGCGATGCGTTTGTCATCGAAGAACATGTGCTCCGTTCGGCACAAACCAATTCCTTCGGCTCCATACGATCGTGCCGTGCGTGCATCCGCGCCCGTATCGGCGTTCGCCAAGATGCGCAAACGTCGCACCGCGTCCGCCCACTGCATCAACTGTTCGTATTCGGCGGAAAGCGCGGCGGGCGCCGTGGGAATCGCACCGAGGTACACCGAGCCGGTTGCTCCATCGAGCGTGATCACATCGCCGCCGCGCACATCGATCGTCTCGATCGGGCGATGGTTGTCGTCGTAGATCGTCACGCTCATCGTTTGCGTTTCGTAATTGACCGCGATGGCGGAACAACCGGCGACGCAGCACTTGCCCATGCCGCGAGCAACGACGGCCGCGTGGCTCGTCATGCCGCCGCGAGCGGTGAGAATGCCTTTGGCGGCCTTCATTCCGTGAATGTCTTCCGGTGAAGTTTCGGCTCGAACGAGGATCACGGGCAAACCCTGACCGGCACGTCGTTCCGCTTCATCCGCGTGAAAGACGACTTGTCCGCTTGCGGCCCCGGGGCTCGCGGGCAAACCGCGCGCAATCAATTTCTTCGGCGCTTTGGGATCGAGCGTCGGGTGCAAGAGCTGCTCGATCGACGCCGGATCGACGCGCATCACCGCTTCGCGTTGATCGATGAGCCCTTCGCGTACCATCTCGACCGCGATGCGCACGGCCGCTTTCCCCGTGCGTTTTCCGTTGCGCGTTTGCAACAGATACAGCTTGCCGCTTTGGACGGTGAACTCGAGATCCTGCATGTCCTTGAAGTGTTTCTCGAGTTTGTCTTGGACACGCATAAGGTCCGCGTGGGCTTCGGGCATGCGGACTTCGAGCGACTGTTCGTCGTTGCCTGCGCCGCGCGATACGGGATTGGGCGTGCGCACGCCGGCGACGACATCTTCGCCTTGCGCGTTCGGCAACCATTCACCGAAGAATCGACGCTCGCCCGTCGATGGATCGCGCGTGAACGCGACACCCGTGCCCGAATCATCACCGAGGTTTCCGAAGACCATCGCTTGCACGTTGCATGCGGTTCCCCACGATTCGGGGATGTCGTGCATCTTGCGGTACGTCTTGGCACGTTGATTGTTCCAGCTGCGGAACACGGCGACGATGGCGCCTTCGAGTTGCGCCCAGGGTTCGTCCGGGAAGGGTTTGCCCGTGACGCTTTGCACGATACGTCGTTGTTCCTTCACGAGCGTGCGCAGCATTTCTTCGTCGAGCATCGAGTCGGGCAGCTTGCGTTGCAGTTCGGCGACCGTGAGGCGTCCGGCTTCGATGCCCAGTTTCGCGGCGGCTTTTCGGCGAGTGATCTCGAGCGCGTCATCGAAGTGTTTTCGCGGCACGTCGAGCACGATGTCCGAGTACGTCACGATGAACCTGCGGTAAGCATCGAGGGCAAACCGTGCATTTTGTGTACGTTTGCCGAGGCCTTCGACGATGGCTTCGCTCAGGCCGAGGTTCAAAATCGTGTCCATCATGCCGGGCATCGAGGCGCGGGCGCCCGAGCGAACACTCACGAGAAGCGGGTTTTCCACGTCTCCGAAGCGCATTCCGACGATCTCGCCGATTCGTTCGATGGCTGCACGCGCATCGTCGATCAGCCCATCGGGAAGCTTTTGGTTGTGGGAAAAGAACTCGGTGCAGACTTCGGTCGTGATGGTGAAGCCCGGAGGAACGGGCACACCGAGGCGCGTCATTTCATGCAAGCCGGCGCCTTTGCCGCCAAGCAGCGCCTTCTGAGTACCTTCACCGTCCGCTTGGCCGCCCCCGAAGAAGTAAATTCGCTTTGCCATTGCATCCTCGCCGTTGCTCGCGTGCCCGACGCGCGCTTTTCGCGAGCCATTCCTGGCAAGTCGCCGGGCCGAACGCAAGTGATTTGTGGTTGTAAAGCGATCTGGTGCCGCGACGTCACGCTACGTCGGTCACGCACGTCGGTCGGGGCGTGGGGGCGCCGCCGGCCCGGGGTTTTTCATTCCAGAACCAAGCCCCACGAATCGACTCGGACGCTCGTTCGCGG
>CAYSYX010000058.1:0-31065 GCA_964435055.1 uncultured Polyangium sp.
ATCCGGATTGCGATCGGCCTGTAGCAAATCTTTGATCGTGATGAGACCGACGAGCTTTCCACCATCGACGACGAGCAGCTTCTCGATGCGATGCTCGTGCAGCAGTTCCTTCGCACGATCGTTCGACACGCCGGGCGTTACCGTCACGAGCTCACTCGTCATGAGCGCCCGCACGGGCTGGTCGAGGTTCTTCTCGAAACGAATGTCCCGCGCGGTCAAAATGCCCACGGGTTTGTCTCCCTCAACCACGACCGGAACACCGCTGATGTCGTGTTCGTTCATCACGGCGAGCGCTTCGCGAAGCGACTGATCGGGTCTGACCGTGACCGGTGAAGTGATCATCCCGCTCTCGGCCCGCTTCACTCGTTCCACTTCGCGAGCTTGCTGTGCGATCGGCAGGTTCTTGTGGATGATCCCGATGCCTCCGGCGCGAGCCATCGCGATCGCCGTCCGTCCTTCGGTCACCGAATCCATCGCGGCGCTGACGAGAGGGATGTTCAAGCTGATACGTCGACTCAATCGTCCTTTGACGTCCACTTGGTTCGGCAAGACCTCGCTGTAAGCGGGGACGAGCAGGACATCGTCAAACGTCAGGCATTCGCGGAGTTTGTCTTGGAGCATGGTGACCTCGGAACGGCGCGTCCTTAGCGCGGCTCGTGCCCAGGCGCTACGGCACCTACGCAGCCTCGTTTGGGTGGTGAGACTGAAAAGACGACGGGTGTCGCTACGGCAGAGATACGAATTGCACCGTCGATCGCGACTGGACTATTGAAAGAAACCGAATGGGAGAATAAAAAAGAGATCCATTGTCGGCACCGATTGCGGGGCAACTGCCCCAGGGCAAGTTATTCCACGGCCATTACGAGGTCGTGCGTTGCCTCAGCACGGGCGCGATGGGCGCTATTTACGAGGTCATCGACATCAAGACCCAGCGCCGTCGCGCGCTGAAGGTGATGTTGCCGAGCATTGTCACCGATGAGGACATGCGGTCGCGCTTCAAGCTTGAAGCGACGGTGACGGCGAACATCGAGAGCGAGCATATCGTCGAGACGTTCGACGCGGATGTCGACACGGAAACGGGCGCGCCGTTTCTCGTCATGGAACTGCTGCGCGGCAACGATCTCGCCGACGTTCTCACGCAACGCACGCGTTTGGCCGGTCCGGAAGTCGTGCAGATCCTCGCGCAAGCCGCTCGCGCGCTCGACAAGACGCACGCCGCAGGGATCGTGCATCGCGATCTCAAACCGGAAAACCTGTTCATCACGCGCCGCGACGACGGATCGATTCGCGTGAAGATTTTGGACTTCGGCATCGCGAAGGTTGTCGCGGCGAGCGAAGGTCAGCAGAAGAAGCAGCAAACGATCAATCTCGGCACACCGCCGTACATGTCACCGGAGCAAATCCTTGGTGATGCAACGATTGATCATCGCGCGGACATCTACGCGCTCGGGCACATCGCGTACGCGCTGCTCGTGGGCGAACCGTATTGGCTCGAAGAGAGTCGCAACGGCGACACGTTGTATCGGCTGCTTCTGCGCATGGTTGACGGCGTGAAAGAGCCTGCGACGGTGCGCGCACAGCGTTACGGAATGACGCTGCCTCCGGCGTTCGATGCATGGTTTTACCGGGCGACAGGGAAAAACCCAACCGAGCGTTTCGACCGGGCTTCGGAGCTCGTCGTCGCGTTGGCCGACGCGCTCAATGTGCCGCTGCATCAGCGTCCGCCGTCGGCATCGATTCCGGATGGCGAGTGGGAAATCGATTCGCTCATGCTGTCGCCCACCGCGGTGCAACGAATCGTCTCGGTTCCTCCGGACGGACCCAATTCTTCGCCGGCGTCGACACCCAATCCCGGCGCGGCCGCACCGGTCGTCGGAGGGTTTGCTTCGCCAAACCACGATGCGCCGATTCAGGTTCCGCCGCTTCCGCCGCTTCCGTCACTGGCTCCGGCGAATCCAACGCCTGTGGAACCGCCCGTCGTCGTTCCGCAAGAGCCGCCTCAGAAGCAAAATCGAAAAGCCATCTGGGCTCTGATGGCCGTGGCGTTGCTCCTGGGGTTTGTCGGCGTGTTTGTCGTAGCCGGATCGGGCACCACCGAAACCGGCAAACAACCGTCGGGACCCGAGTCGGCATCGGTCGCACTTTCGGCCTCTGCTCCCGTGCTTTCCGCCAGTGCAGTCGACACGCCACCTCCCACACCATCGGCCGAGACTTTACCCGCTTCCGCAGCCATTTCCCCGAGCGCAGCTCCGTCGGATTCGACCCCCTTGCCGCCCGGCTCGTCGATCGTCAAAACATCTCCTTCGGCGACGCGTAAGATTGCGCCTCCCGATACGACGAAGACCAAGCAAACCGGCAAACATGATCCACTCAAAACGCTCTGAGTCGCGCAGCGTTGGCGCGAGCCCGGGCAACCTCCTCGCGACTGCTCCACGAGCCGGCGGGCGAGGTTTGTCCCGATGGACAGCTCTTGCAACCGTCACGCTGGTGTTTGGCTCTACGAACCTGGCGTACGCCGACGCGTCCGTTCCCGATCCTCAAGCGACATCGTTGTTTCAAACGGCCGTCGAGCTGCTCGAAAAGGGTGAGTGGAAAGAGGCGTGTTCGAAGTTCGATGCGAGCTTTGCGCTGTACCAAGCTCCAAGCACGTTGCTCAACATCGCGCGTTGTTACGAGCACGACGGGAAACTCAGCCTTGCTTGGGCCGCTTATCAACGAGCGCTCGTGATCAACCTCGAGACGCAAGGTGCGGCGCGCAAACAAGAGCTCGATGAAGTGGCGAAGAAAGGTATTGCCGACATTGAGCCGCGGTTGCCGCGTTTGAAGATCGTGATGAAGGGCGCCGCGCCCAACGGTTTGCACGTCACGCAGAATGGAAAAGAGGTTCCGATCGCCGGCTTTGGTACGCCGATCCCTGTCGATCCCGGACCGCAATCCGTCGTTGCCGAGGCACCGGACTTCGAACCGTTTACGCAAACCGCGACGGTCAAAGAAGGCGAAGTCGTGGAGATCTCGATCGAGCTCAAGAAGCGCGTCGTGATGTCCGTGATTGACAAACCCGTCGAGACCAAGAAGCCCTTGTGGCCGTGGATCAGCGCCGGTGCGGGGATCGCTTTGTTGGCGGGGGCTGCGGCGTTTCGTGTCGACCAAGCGTTTGTCGAAGGCAAACAGATTGGCAAGTGCAACAACAACCTGAAGGACGGCTGTCCCTTCGGTTACGACCCGACACCCGACAACGATCGAAAGAACCTCGACAACGGCATGTTCGTCGCCTTCGGCACCGTCGGTGTCATCGGTCTTGGAGCGGCGATCGCCGGGTTCGTCATGACGCAACCTACGAAAACTGCGCCGAAAAAGGCGGCTGTCGTGATGCCTTGGGTTGATCCGACAGGAGTTGGTCTGGGCGTTGGAGGTCGATTCTGATGAAGGCTGTGAATCGAATCGCGCGTGGAGCCTGGATGCTCGGTGCTTTCGGGCTGGTCGTCGGCCTGTATGCGTGTGCTGCACCGGATGCCCAGCCGAATCACACCATGCCGATGCCGGATGGCGGGGATGCCGGATCGGCTTCCGGTGGAGCCGGCGGTGGTGGCGGCGGCAGTGGCGGCAGTGGCGGCAACGAGCCTCCGACGGAACCACTCGCAGGCGTTCCGCAGTGGGCGCAAGGGTTTGGCGGACCGGCCGATCAGCGCGCGTATGACCTCGCGTATTCGTCGAAACTCGGTGGTGTGGCCGCAACGATAGGTTTCTACCAGGCGGTTGTTCTTCCCGGCGGAACCACATTCACCGTCCCGTCGTCGGCTCCCGGTCTGGCCGTGGCCAAGTTTGGCACGGCAACCGGCACGACCGAGTGGGCAAAGAACGTCGAGTGCACGTCCACGATCAACCGCAGCGTCGTCAGCGTCGATGGCGAAGGCAATGTCATCGTGGCTGGAGGATTCAACGGAACCATGACCATCGGCATGGACGACATGAGCATGCCGATCGCCACGACAAACGCGTCGAATTTCGACGCCTTCATCGCCAAGTACGACGCCACGGGCAAACCACTTTGGGTTCGTAGCTTCGGCGAGTTCAAGTTCGAGGTCATCACCGATGTGGCGACGGACAAACAGGGCAACATCATCGTCGTCGGTGTGACCGAAGGCAGCGCGTACGAGTTTGGAAAGACAAGCGGTATGTCCCCGGTCATTCCAGCGCCATTTACCAATGATCAGAACAAGGACGATCTCTTCGTCGCCAAGTTCGATCCTGCGGGGAACGCCATTTGGGCGAAACGTTTTGGAACCGCCGGAGGTCGCAACGACGGTGAAGGCATCGGCTCCTTGTTCGACCCGATCATCACGGTCGCCGTTTCGCAGCTGGACGATTCGATCCTCGTCGGTGGTTCCTTCAGCCAGGAAATGCTGCTCGCCGTCGAGAAGGACGTGGCTCGCGGTAAAGATGATGGGTTTGTCGCAGCCTTTGGCGCCGACGGAAACCGCTTGTGGCACGTCACGTTCGGCGATGACAACAGCATGCAACGCGTGCGCAACGTCGCCTTCACGTCCAAGGGCGAAGCGCTGTTCACCGGTTCCTTCCAAGGAATGATCGATGTCGGCGGCACCAAGTTGACCTCGTACAAAGCCTCGGAAGATCTCATCGTCGGCAAGTTGGACAAGGACGGCAAACCCGTTTGGGTCAACGGCTACGGACTCATGGGGAAACAACAAGGCACCGACATCCTCGTCGATGCGAAGGATCAACCGATCGTGTTCGGTACGTTCAACGGTGCGATCGACTTTGCCAAAGACGGTGGCTCCATCGTCGATACGAACGTCAGCGAGCTGGATAAGACCGATCTCTTCATCGCCAAGTTCGGTTTGTCAGGGAACCCCTTCTGGGCCCGCGCGTACGGTGACGTCAGCGCGTTGAACGCCGACAATCAAGATACGGGTGGCGCCGTGCTCGCCAAAGACGGCGACACGAACATCGCGATCATCGCAGGCATGAATCGAGCGTCGATGGACATCAAGCCGCTCGCGCCGCTCACGACTGCGCAGATCGAAGACGCATTCCTCATCGCCGTTACCTACTGACAAACCACGTCAGCCGCGACGCGCAGCCACTCGAATGCGCCCCACAGGCTCCGCATCGAGTTGTCCGATGACGGCATGCGCAGGCGTTCCCACCTCACGCAGCTTTTCCACCAGCGCATCCACGCGATCCGGGGCAACCGCGATCAACAAACCTCCGGACGTTTGCGCATCACACAAGACCAGTTGCGATGGTTTGTCGAGACCGTCCTCGTACGTGACGTGATCGTTCAAGAAACGATAATTCGCATGCGTGCCTCCAGGCGCGATTCCTTCACGCACGTACGACCAGGCCGCATCCACCACCGGCACGTGATCGAGCCACACGGTTGCTCCACATCCGCTCGCTTTCACGACGTTGCGCAGATGTCCCAACAACCCGAATCCCGTCACGTCCGTCGCCGCATGCACACCGACGGCGAGCATCGCGTCACATGCGTCTCGATTGAGTGTCGACATGAGATCGATCGCGGTTCGAATCGCGCCGAGCGTGTCCTTGTCTTGCTTCGCCGCCGTCGTGAGGATCCCGATGCCCAAAGGCTTGGTCAGCACGAGCAAATCACCCGGCTTGCCTCCCGCATTCGACACGACGCGATCCGGATGCACGATGCCCGTCACGGCCAGACCGTAGATCGGTTCGTCCGTCTTGATCGTATGACCTCCAACGAGATCGATGCCCGCTTCACGCGCCTTCTCCGCACCACCGCGAAGGATCTCGGCAAGGATCTCGGCGTCGAGCGAGTCATCGGGGAAGCCCACCAAGTTGAGCGCGGTGATCGGCTTGCCACCCATGGCGTACACATCGCTGAGCGCGTTTGTCGCGGCAACTGCTCCGAACTCGTACGGATCGTCGACGACGGGTGTGAAAAAGTCGGTGGTCAAAACAAGTGCGGTATCAGCGGACAAACGGTACACGGCGGCATCGTCCGCGGTGTTCGCTCCGATCATCACGTTGGGATCAGCAAGCGGAGGCAACCGTTGCAGAAGAGGAAACAGGTATCCCGGAGGCTGTTTCGCAGCACAACCGGCACGCTTGGCAACTCGAGTCAGCCGTACGGTCACGATGAACGAACCTTTCGTTGGGTTTGTCAGGTCGGAAGGGGATACACGCCGTCGCGAATCCAGCCCTCGGTGATGCGTCGAAAACTCGCGTGTGTACCAAGACCCGCCATGACGGACGCCAGACCCCACTGGAGTCGATTCACGAACGTGAAGTCCTGTTCGAGCTTCGGAACATGCGGGATGTTCGGGATCGCTTCGCCTTCTTTGAACGAGATCGCTTTGATGCCGCGCGCGAGAAATTGCACCGTCTCGCGCGCTTTCTCTTTCGAGCACACCCAGATCTCTTTCGTGTAGAGCGGCATCATCAGCTCCATCGTGTAGCTGCGATACAGATCCCAACTCTCATCGTTCGGGTCGTAGCCGAGCACTTCGACACACGCGCGATCGAACTCTTGCCAATCACCATCGAGCGCCGCGGTCATGTAGCGCTTCATGCCTGCGACGAGATGCGGCGGAAGCATTTTGACGCAGCCGAAATCGAGGAAATGCACGCGACCATCCGGGAGGAAACGATAGTTGCCCGGGTGTGGATCGGCGTAGAGAACGCCGTATCGAAGCATCGCGCGGAACGTAAATCGCCAGATCGTTTCACCCGCTCGGTTGCGCGCTTCCTGCGTCCCATTTTTGCAAAACTCCGCGTAGCTCATCCCTTCGCAGAAGTCGGTCGTGAGCACGCGTCGCGTCGTCAGCGAGTGATGCACTTCGGGGATCAAGATGTCGGCATCGTCGACGTGAATGCGGCGAAAGAGATCCGCCATCTCGGCTTCGCGTCCGTAGTCGAGTTCGTCCAAGAAAACCTTACGAATTTCGTCGAGCGTCTGCTTCGCGTTCAGTTTGCGAGACAAAGGAGCGATCATCGTTTCGAGCATCGAGATGCTCTTCAGATCATTCTCGATGGCTTTGTCGATGCCCGGGTACTGCACTTTCACGGCGACTTTTGCGCCTGTTTTCGTGCGTGCGCGATGCACTTGTCCGATGCTCGCTGCGGCAAACGGTTCCGCTTCCCATTCGGCGAACACGGCGTCCGGAGCATCTCGCAACTCGCTCTTGATCATGAGTGCCGCGGACTCCGCAGACAGAGGAGGCGCTTTGTCTTGAAGCTGTTTGAGGACGGCTTGGAATTTTTCTTCGTGGCCGGGAGGTGCGAGGCCGTCGATGTAGCTGGCCATTTGTCCGAGCTTCAGCGGCAAACCCTTCATTTCGCCCAGGGTTTTGAGCATCGCTTCGGCGGTCTTTTTGACCTCGGTCGCCATCTTTGCTTTTTGCGCGGCTTCGTCTTCTTCGGACTTGGTTCGTCCAAACGCACGCTTCGCGCCTTCGACCGCAAGCGGAATCGATCGTGTACCGAGACCGGCGAGACGCGCGATTCTTCCGAGGCGTGAAGTCGGTGGTTTGTCCTTGGGCTTATCGTCGGCCATAGGAAAAAGGACGTTCACGCGTGCTCGGAGAACACCGAGCAAAAAAGGACTTCCGCGTGGAAGTCCATCATCTGCGAGAAATCTAGTCGGGGCGAGAGGATTTGAACCTCCGACTCCTCGGTCCCGAACCGAGTGCGCTACCAGGCTGCGCTACGCCCCGAGTACGTTTCTGGTGAAGCACCAGCGACGTGGGCGCGCACGATGAACGGCGCGGAGCGTTCTGTCAAGTTCTGAATGCAGAAGCTGTGTGGACGGCAAAAAGGTGGGATTTCAGCGTCCGGGGCGTTCCGAACAACGGAATATTCGAAGAACGCAAGCAAAAAGATCATCCTGGAACCCCTGAAGGCGTGTTAAAGTGCCACTGGAATCGACGCCTGGGTGAACCAGGCCGGACATGCGGCGTCTCCGGGGGGGCCCGGTCCACAGGCCGCGAATAGGAGGAGTCAGGTGGCTATCGAACTTCCCACAGTCAATATCCTCATCGTTGATGATGACGTCGCCATTTGCGACTACATGCAAACGCTGTTGGAGCGTGATGGGTATCGAGTAAAAACGATGAGCGATCCATTCTCGGTCGAGGACGAAGTCCGCGGCGGGGGATATCACCTCATCATTCTCGATCTGATGATGCCGAAACTCGACGGCATTGAAGTATTGAAGCGAATTCGCAAAGTCGATACGGACATCGCGGTCGTGATTTTCACCGGCTATCCGAATTTGGAGAGCGCCGTTGCTTCGATGAAACTCGACGCCGTCGATTACATCAAGAAGCCGTTCAACGTCGACGAGTTCCGCGAAGTGCTCGGCCGGGTGATGCGCAAGAAAGGTTTGTCGCGTACGCCCGAAGAACAATTGCATCGCGTGATTGGCGATACGATCCGCAATTTGCGCAAAGAAAAAGACCTGACGCTGAAACAAATGGCTCGCCGCACGGGGCTCAGTGTTTCGCTCTTGTCGCAAATCGAACGCGCCGAATCGAGCGCTTCGATTTCGTCTCTCTACAAGATCGCCGTGGCGCTCGAATCCCGCATTCAAGATCTCTTCGGTCAATACTGAAGGTCACGTCTCGGCGTAATCCGGCACATCCCCGCCCGAAATCCAACCCTCCAAAATTGCATTGACCTTCTCGGGTGCTTCTTGCTGCACCCAATGCGACACGTTCGGCAACATGCGGAGCGTGAAATCACGCACGTACCGCTCGGTCCCTCGAACATTGGCATTGCTCAAGGCCTTGTCGCTCGCACCCCAAATCAACAGCGTCGGAGCGTCCACCGTGCCGGGTTTGGGATTCGAAACGGATGGTTTGGCGCGTAACATCGCCCGATAATAATTGACCATTGCGGCGGCTGCGCCAGGTTCCAAAGCGGCTCGGCGATATTCGTCCGTGACTTCCGGCGGGAAACGACTGCGATCGACGGCCATGGACAAAAACGATCGGGTGATGATGGAGGCTCCATCGGCCGTGAGGCGCCATTCCGGGACAAACGGCAATTGAAATGCAAGCATGTACCAGGAACGCTTGAATTGATCCCACGTTTGGATTTCCCGTAAAAAGCAAGCCGGATGCGGGACGTTCATAATGACGAGACGTTCGAGCGGTATCGCTTTGCGCATGGCCACTTGCCAGCCGATGATCGATCCCCAATCGTGCGTCATGAGCAGCGTCTCTTTTGCTTCGGCTGCGTGCACCAAACCCACGACGTCATCCACGAGCCGATCGATATGGTACGCCTTGACGCCCTTCGGCTTGGACGATTTACCATAACCACGTAAATTCGGCGCCCATACGCGATAACCGAGTTTCACGAGGAGCGGGATTTGATAACGCCAAGAAAACTTCGATTCGGGAAAACCGTGCAACAACAAAGCAAACTTCGGTCCCGTTCCCGCCTGGTCGACTTCGAACGTCAAACCATTCGCATCGACCATTCGTGTTTCGATGTGCACGTCCATGTTTTATGTCTCCGGATTGGCGGGAAAAACAAATCTTCAAGGTGATTTGGTCGCCGACGTAATGGCGCGATCGATACGGACCAAATCGACGCCGGTGATGCTGTCGACTTTTTTTCCGGTTTTGTCGTAGACAATGACATGAGGCAGTTGGGGGACATTCGCCAAATAGTGCTTGGCCAGGGGTGAATCCCAATCGCCGATGTCGAGACGTCGATAAGCCAGATCCGTTCGACCGGTGAAAATCTTCACGACGTGTTCGTCCACCTTTCGACATGGGCCGCACCACGAGGCCGAAAAGTCAACGATCGTTACTTTGCCCTGGGCCAAAAACGCCGAAATGTCCGGCACGTCGGCGCCATCTTTCACGACGGTTTGGACATCCGAACCTTCGGGGAAAGGCAAATGTTCGAGATATTGGCCTTTGCCCGCGCCCAAAATCGCCTCGAATCCGTCTTCCGCCGCCAATTTTCGCACTTCGGTGAATACGTCGATCGTTGGAGCAGCAACGATGATGACCTCCGCCTTCTTGCGATCGAATTGAGCATCATACACGCCGGGCTTGGCGCGCATGTCCGACACGATTTCATCGCCGCAATCGGCGCAATCGATCTTGCCCAGTGAAATGACGGTTTTTCGAGCATCCGCTGGAATTTGCGGACCGCCGCACGCCGTCCCGGCGAGCAGCAGAACGGCAATCGACGAGCGTAACCACGTGGGAGACATGTCGAGCCTACAATGCCGCTCGAAACGCCTTCGAGCAAGCGTTTGATGAATATTTGTCACGGCACATTTCCCCTGGCCGGTGTACCCTTGGCCCGTGAGCCAAATTCTTACCCGCACCTTCGCCGCCGATCATGTCACTCCCGTTCGCGCCTACGCGGCGCTTCGAGCTCAATCCGCGGGACGTTCGTCGTTCTTGCTCGAGTCCGCGCTGCCCGGAGAACGCTGGGGGCGCTATTCGATCTTGGGATATCGGGCTCGAACGGAGCACGCTTATCCGCCGGGATCTCATGCGCTCGCGATGCTCACGGACGACGCGGCGGCGCTCGAGGGAGCGGAGGAGCTGGCGGCGCGTTTTTCCCAGTCGCTCGTCGGGTACATCGCGTACGACGCGGCGCATGCGCTGCACGCGATCAAGCCCTGGCCGAATGAAGGTTTACGTGCACGGCTGATGTGCGATGCAACGGTGGCCGTGTTCGATCATGTCGCGCAGACGGTAACGATTGCCGGTCGGTCGAAAGGTGCGGTCGAACGTTGCGCATGGGAAATGACGCACGGTCCCGAGCTCGATGCGCTGCCCGCGCCGGATCCGAATCTCCTGCCCGAGTCTGTCGATCCAAACCTGAGCGACGATGCTTATGCAATGAAGGTGCAACGAGCTCAGGGTTACATTACGGACGGGGATTGTTTGCAAATCGTTTTGGCTCGGACGTTTACCGTGCCGATGCGGGACGCGGATCCATTCGATGTTTATCGAGCGATGCGGGTGCTTTCGCCGTCGCCGTATCTGTGTTTCTTCGATTTCGCCGAGACGCCTTTTGCGGAAGGACTGCAAATCGCGAGCGCCTCACCCGAGACTTTGGTGCGTATCGAAGGGCGCAAAATGATCGTGCGGCCCATTGCGGGTACGCGCCCTCGCGGAGCTTCGGAAGCCGAAGATGAAGTATTGGCAAAAGAGTTGCTCGAAGACCCGAAAGAACGCGCCGAGCATATCATGCTGGTGGATTTGGCGCGTAATGACATCGGGAGCGTGGCCAAACCCGGAACGGTGCGTGTCGTGCGGGAAATGGGCGTCGAGAAGTTTTCCCACGTGATGCATTTGGTGAGCGAAGTCGAAGGGGAGATCGACGAAGCATACTCGGCGGTCGATGGGCTCAAAGCGGCATTTCCGGCGGGAACGTTGACGGGAGCGCCGAAAGTACGAGCAATGCAGATCATTCGGCAGCTCGAAGCGACGACGCGTAACGTTTATGGTGGAGGGCTTGGTTATATTTCGCCAAACGGTACGGTGGATTTGGCGATCGCGATTCGTACGGTCTTGGCACGACAAGGCGAATTCGAGGTGACGGCGGGGGCGGGAATTGTCGCAGGCAGTGATCCGCAAAAAGAGGCCGACGAAACTCGAAATAAGGCGCGGGCCGCATTGGCGGCGATTCGCAGCGCGCATGATGCGGTGGAACGTCGCGCGGCGCGAGAAGAGGCGAAACGCAAGAAGCTGGAAGAAGAGGAGCGCAAAAAGGCGGAAGAAGCGGCGAAAGCGGCGGAGGCGGCGAAGGTGGAAGAAGTGGCCGCGACAAACGAAGAAACGTGACGGTTGTGTTCTGCGGGGTTGCGTGTATGCTTTGAGAGACTCCAAGACACGCGATGATCGAGAACGGAGGTCGAAGTCATGGCGATTTTGATCAACATTGGCCAGCAGTCGGATGGATGCGTCTATGAATTGCATCCGCGCAGTATGTTGGTACTTCGTGAGAAGTTTCCCAAGGTACGTGCCGCTCCGTCTGTATTCATTGGGTATCGTACACGAGACGAGTTCGAGTCTCTGCATGGCCCGATGTGGTTACAAGTTGCGCAAATGCTGACGGGCCTCGGGCCGAGTCAAATCAAGAAACTCGGAGGCGCGCAGATCTACGATCCCGTGGCCAAGCGTGAAATCGCCAAGGTTTCATAGATGTCCAAGCAAAACGCTTATACCGGGCGTGCCGGTCAATTTGCGGCAATGGCCGAGTTCATGATTCGCGGGTACAATGTTGCCATTCCGGAAATTGATGTGGGTGATGATATCTTCGTTGTAAAGGATGCCGACGGAGACTTGAATCGCATACAAGTGAAAACGGCGGTAGGAAAGCAGCAAATTCAGCCGGACAATTACCTGGCACGATTCAGCATTGCACATGCTCATCTGGAAAAACCGCGTAAACCAGATATTACGTATATTTTCGTTACTCGCGTGGGTGATTGCTGGAAGGATTTCGTGATCATTCCGCGTCGCGATTTGGACGTGTTGAGGCAACAGCGCCAAATCGGCACATTATCGACAAATAAAACCACGGGGCAATTGAGCTTGATGCTGACATTTGCCTTCAAACCCAACGACGTCACTTGCAGCAAGCAAAGCCTGCAGCAATATCGGAACAGTTGGGCCTTTTGGCCAGTGATCGATCATCGCGCGAATGCAAGCGCGTAATACACCGATTGTGCCGGCGCTGAGAAAATCAATTCATTGGTGAGGAGTGCTCGCGGGATTGTCGAGCGATGTTACTTCGCCGCCTTCTTTGCCGCGGCTTTCTTCGCGGGAGCAGCAGCCTTCTTCGCCGCAGCTTTGGCGGGCGCGTCGTTGCCGTCCTCTTTCTTTGCCGCCTTTTTCGCGCTCTTCGTCGCCCCGAGCGTCGCCTGGTACGTCTCGATGTACTTCTTCGCCGGCACGCGTTTAATGGTTTCGCCGACGACATTCAAGGGTACGTCGCTCAATTTCTTGAATCGGACGCAACCTTTACCCATATCGAGTTTCTTTCCCGTCTTGGCCCATGCGTCCCGGAACCAGGTATCCAGTTCGGTGGAACCATAGACGCACATCAAATAGAGTGCCAGATGGTTTTTCTGGGACGCGATGGATGCAAACGGCAAAGGTTGTTTCGGATCGCAATGGTAACCGGGGGGAAATACGCGATGCGGAACGTAGTACCCGATCATTCCGTATTGAATGCCTTCCTCGTAGTCCTTGTCGAGGTTGGCCAGGATGACCTTGCGAATCGCTTCGAGCGCTTCACGCCGATCTTCCGGGAGATTGTCCAGGTATTCTTGAACGGTTTTCGCAGCCATAGCGCGCAGTGTACTCGACGAACGCGCGCGACGTAAAGGGTCAAGCGGCCACGTTTTCCAGCGGCGCAAATCGAAGCTTCTTCTGCGCCTCCTCCCACTTCCATTCGTATTTCGACATGCCACCCAGCAACGATTGTACAACGCCAATCAATGGAATGCCGGGCGCGATGATGGGAAAATTCAATACGGCCGCGATGTAACCGATGTCGAAAAGAATTCCCGTAATGAATCGAAGTACGGGAAATGGTTTGTCTTGCACCTTCCGCAACTGGAAGAACATGATCGGCCGGAGGACGAACAAGGACACGCCGGGAAGGATCAAGGCCGCCCACGAATAATACCACGCGACAATCGCCAAAATTCCAAAAAATATGCACCCAAAAAGCACAGCGGAAATGTGTTCTTTGCGATCGTCGGCGACCCCCGCCGGGTTTCTTGCTTTGCAACCCGGACACGTCGCGCGAAGCAACACACCGCGAGCGTCTTGTTCGAGCAACCTACCCGCCAATTCCTCCACCGGATCACCGGGGTTGTTTTGACCAAACTTGTTTTGCGTTTCGCGCACCCGCCGCATGGACTCCCGCGAATGCTCGGGAATGTGCGCGTACGGGTCGTCGAGGTCGGTGACTTCGACGGGAAACGTTTTTTCACAAGCGGCACAATGGTACGTCGTCGAGAACGAATGCACCAGCCGAGATTACTCCGGTACGCTTTCCAGGACAATCCCGAGTTTTACACTTCACTCCACGCGCCGAATGCATTGCGCACCCGACGCTGAACCAAATACGCAATGACGAGTCCGGCGATCAACAAGGCAATCCACGCGGGCCAAGCTCGGGGCTCCGCAATCACCGTAATGAACGCAAACAAGGCATTGATGGCTTGAATGCCCACGGTCGCGATGTACGCCCACGTCCGCAGGGTATACAACCCCCACGCAATCACCAGCATTGCAATGCCGAGGGCGATGTTGATCCCGATCATCCATCGCGGGATTTCCGTCGGCGCCAAAGGCGGAAAAACGGATGCAAGCGTCAATAATCCGCCCCAGCCCATCAATACGGCGATGACTACGACACCGCTCGGTCGGATCTTGGTCGCTTGGTCCATACCAAACCCCATGCAGATCACGCGCCGAACACGGATGGCTCATTTCGACGCACCTTGAAAATAGGGCTCCCCGGCAAAACCATGCTACGTCTGAGCCCGCCACTGCGCCCATGCTGAAACCAAACGCTCATATTGCCGCCATTGCGCCCGCCGGTATTCCGAATTTGGACGGCGTCGAAAAAGGAATCGCCCTCGTCGAAAGCTGGGGTTATCGCGTGACGCGTGCGCCGCACATTGCGGACAAACATCGTTTCGCGGCCGGGACCATTGACGCACGCACCGAAGACCTCAATTGGGCCCTCACCGCCGAAGATATCGACGCCGTGTGGCTCGTCCGCGGCGGTTATGGCTGCATGCAATGCCTGCCGCAATTACCTCCGCAATTGCCTCCGACAAGGCCCGTCATCGGCTGTTCCGATGCCACCGCGCTGCTTGCGTACCTGGACAAACTTCGCGGCGGGCCGCTCGTGCATGGCCCCATGCTCGAGACGCTCGCGACGCGCGTCGATGACGCAACACGATTCCGCATTCGGGAAATGCTTGCTGGTCAAACGAATGCACCGATTCCCTCGCGTCATTTTCTCGGACCGACACATTCGGTTCGCGGTCGCGTCGTGGGGGGCAATCTTTGCGTCGTGGCGAGTCTCGTCGGAACACCGTGGGCGCTCGATTGCCGAGACGCGATCGTGGTGCTCGAAGACATCACCGAAGCGCCGTATCGAATCGATCGCCTGATTACGCAATTGCGCCTCAGCGGCGTGCTCGATGGCGCTCGAGCCATTGCTCTCGGCGATTTCGTGCGTTGTGATCCGCCCGCGGGCGCCGATTATTCGCTGGAGGATGTGCTTCGCGAAGCGCTCGCACCGCTTGGGATTCCCGTTTGGGCGGGTCTGCCCATGGCGCACGGGACAACCAATCTCGCGTGGCGTGTCGGAGTCGCCGGCGAAATTGGAGAAAACGGGTTTGTCCAGTCCGCGCCGTCTTCGGCCGCGTGAGTTTTGGAAAAACACCGTTCGAAAAATCAGACCACAAAATGCAAAACGCGGAGACAGCGCCTACGGCTGTCTCCACGCTCCGCTGGTTGCGGGGGCAGGATTTGAACCTACGACCTTCGGGTTATGAGCCCGACGAGCTACCAGACTGCTCCACCCCGCGTCACGTTTCGCACTCGAAAGTGGCGATGGCGAGCGGCAAACTACTCTCAACAGCGTAGGAGTCAAGCAGCTCTTACACGTTCGATGAAGAAACCTTGAGAACCTCGGTTTTCAAAGGGTTTTACTCACCGACGAGCCACGCCGGGACAAGCGGCGAGGGTTTGCCCGTGGAGATGACCCAGAGCTGATGCGCGGCACGCGTGGCGCCGATGTGCAGCAAATGCCTTGATTCATCGTCTTCCGGATACGTCGACGCGTTCACGTCGATGAGCACGACGTAGTCGTACTCCAAACCTTTGACCTGACGAATCTCGGTGACTTCGACGCCCGGACGAAACGCAAATTCGAACGAACGAATGCGTCGCAAGTTGGGAATTTCGGCCATCACGAGCGCTTCGTAATACGCATCGGCTTGTTCGGGATGACGCGCAAGGATCGCGACCGTCGCGCGCGGCTCACGCGAAAACAACGGACGCAACGCTTCGGCCAAGAACGCAACCGCCGCGCCTTGGCTGGGAAATGGATGATGTTCGACCGGAGCTCCCGTGCGTGGTGCAAGAGGCGGCGTTGGATCCGCAAGAGGACCGAGCACGTGACGCGCGAACTGCAAGACCTCACGCGTCGATCGATACGCGATGCGCAACGGCTCGATGTTCACGGAGGACAAACCCAAGTCCTCGAGCACACGACTCCAATCACGGAAGCCCGAATCCATGAACAAACGCTGCGCCGTGTCACCCGCGAGCGTCACGGATTTGCGCTCGGACACGACTCCGAGCAGCACCGAAAGATCAATCGGCGCGAGGTCCTGCGCTTCATCGACGAACAAATGCTCGTACACGAGCGGCTGTTTGCCCTTCCGCAACTCGCCTTTGATGATTTGGTATGCCCTCAAAAGAAGTGCGTCGTCTTCCGGATCGAGAAGCGCGCGATCATCTTCATCGACGGGACGATCATCCGCGCCCAAACGTTGTTCTTCGACCTCATTGTCCATGGGTTCGTCCGCGAGCGCTGCTCTGCGCTCGGCGCGATCACCCGGATCTCGATCGAGCACCGCGGGACAACGATCGGCACACCAACGCCACGCTTGACGCACTTTGTCGATGCCGAATTCGGGATCGTTTGCCGCGAGAAACGCCTTCTCGACACGCTCTTTGTCCGTGAGCAAATCCGCCCAGAAATAAAGGATGCCGCGCGAGTCCTTTCGCGTGCTCGGATCATCGCGATACGCCCGCGCACGTCGCTCCAACATGCGCAACATCGCCGGATGCGTCTTGTATCGAGTCACCGCGCTCGGCGTGCTCTCTTCGATGGGAACTTCGAGCCACGGATACGCCTTGAGACGCGCGCTCTTGGCCCATTCGGCGAACGTTTCGACCACGACGTTGCCGATGCCGAGCGCCGGAAGAATCTCGCTGATGTACGCCCGAAGCGCCGGACTTCCGACGATGACGATCATCTTGTCACCGGCGAACCTCGCGCGACTGTTGAACGAGAGAAACGCCATGCGGTGAATGCCGATGGTCGTCTTGCCGCTACCCGCGCCGCCTTGAATCACGACGATTCCAGAATCGGGACGCGAGATGAGTTCGAACTGACGCGGGTCGAGCAACGCGGCGATTTCCGGCAGATGGCGATCTTCTTTCGCCGCGAAAGCCGCTCCCGTTCCAAGCGATCCCCGCATGTCTTCGGGACGCATCGCGGAACCTTGGCCCCCCGCGAGCTCCACCGCGCGGCTGTTCAACGTGCGCCAACCCGTTTGACCTCGAACGAATACGCCTTGCGGTGACGAGATGCGGAAGAGCTGCCCTTCGTCGATCGTCACGGTTCGTCGCAAGAGAACCTTGCCCTCGACTTCGCGTTCGCCAAACGTCTCTTCGTATTCGGCGCCTTCTTCGTAACGGTAATAAAGCTGGCTCACCGGCGCATGACGCCAATCGACGATCCGTACGCCGGCTTTTGCATCGATGTGTGTGGTTCGTCCGATCAGAACATCCCGATCGGCTTTGCCGGTTTCGCGGAGGCGCAAGTGACCGAAGTAGGGCGAACGCGGATCGACAGGCTCCGTCACGACTTCAGCGCGTCGAGCTGCCACGCCCGCGATTCGCTCCATCTGCTGCATGAGCGCCGGCACGTCTTCGAGACGCGCGACAGCAATCTCGTCCCGTAACGCCAAGAGCTGTTCTTCGTAGTCCGACGTAGGTGGAGGCGCCGCGGGTTTGACCGTTGCGAGATGCGCACGCACGCGTTCGAGCAGCACTTCTTCTTCACGAGGAATTTTTTCCTGTGCGTCCGAGCTGTCCGTGGTGGTGGTGGGTTTGTCCGAGGTTGTGGATGGACGTAGCGGTTGGGTGATCGACGTCACGGCGAATATGTAGGGCGAGCGATTGGAGTGTCGATGTTTCAACGCGTCGTTGGGGACGAGGTTCGTCTTAACAAACGGCTCGATGAAACGAGAGTCGTGCGTCTTGACTGATTCTCTCTGCGGACGCAAGGCGCTGTTTGGCTCGGCGTGGGCAACATCCCCGGATGTTCCGAACGGGCCGGCAAAACCGGGCGAAAGCACTTCTGTTCAAGAGGTTCGCTCGTCGCGCTCCCGCCACGAGCACTTGCGTTCGATGTATTCTCTCCAGCTGACGATGGACGCTTTGGCGGCTTTGAACGTCGACGACGACTTGCATGAACTCATAAGCCGATCGCTGGTTCACCGACGCGCGTTGTGGCTGCTCGTGTTGTCGACGTATCGCGTCGAGCTCACGCAGATCCTCGATCACGAGGCCAGGCGCGGTTACTCGGAGGACGATCGCGCGCTCGTGATCGACATGGCTTCGCGTATCGCGGTCGTGGCGACCGAGGTCGAACTCGCCGCTGTTCGATCGGATGCGCTGTCGCTGCGCAACTACGCCGACACCGAATCCCAGACCGAAGACGGTGAACGACGCGTGCTTCGTGCCGGGATCCAGCTCATCGATCGCATCCTGGAAGTGGAGCGAGATCGGCGCAATGCGGAGCGATCGACCGATGTGGTACGACCCAATTGAAATCGGCATGAATGTCCGCGGCACAAATGCAACCAAGCCATGGGATCGGTCATCGCTGTTCACATCCGACATGCGCTGATCATTTGAGCACAAAACAATCGCCGAAGAACCGAACGCTGCGGCATCCAAGTGCAAGGCGACAGGATTTTTCCTTCAGACACCATGGACACCTGCGCGGTCATCACCTCTCACACTCGCCCTGAACGAACGCCTCAACGACGCGTCGTGGCGAGCGCGCCCATGCGGATCTCTTTTGCCGGCGGAGGTAGCGACTTGCCACCTTTCGTTCCCGGCATATCGGGGCGCGTGGTGGGAAGCGCCATTGATCTGCGGGTGAGAGCGGTCGTCGAACCGTTCGATCGCGGCTGGGTTCGTCTGGAAGTACCCATCACCGACGCCGTCGCAACGCGAGCCGTGCACGATCCGCCATCGAACGAAATGTCCTTTCGGTTGCTCGAAGCAGCTCTTGCGCACACGGGCGTGACCGATGGCGTGCGCATACGGATCGAGACGGACATCGCTCCCGGTGCGGGACTTGGAGGAAGCGCGGCGACGTCCGTTGCGGCTCTTTCGGCGCTGAAATGGTCGCTCGGAGAAACGGCGACACCCGAAGCGATCGTTCGTGAAGCAACGACGATCGAACGCGAACGTTTGTCGCTCGTGTGCGGTTCGCAAGATCAGGTGTTTGCTGCGTGTGGAGGCGTGCTCGATCTGTCCTTCGCCGAGTCTGGATGGACAAACATGTCAAGGCTGCCGATCGAGCCTTCGTTCATGAACGAGTTCGAGAAAGGCTTGCTCCTCGTCGACACGCACGTTCGTCGTGTGTCCGGAGAAGTCTTGGAGAAGGTCGATGCCGGTGCGGCGCTGGCCTCCGTCGAAGCGCTGGTGAGTTCTGCAGCGGATGCAGCGCGGGCGATCGAGGAAGGTTCGCTCGAAGGTTTGCTCGATGCGATGCGCAGAAGTGCGGCGGCGAAGTTACGACGTGATCCGCGAGCGAGCGCGTTGGCGGTGGAGCTGGGTCGGCGCCTCGAAGGTCTTCCGGTCGAAGTGATTCGCGTGTGTGGAGCGGGTAATGGCGGGCATGTGCTCGTGTGGGCTCACGCCGATCAACACGAAGCGATCGCCCGTGCACTTCATCCAGCCGGGGTACGTCAACCCAAACTCGCCGCGCATGGCGTGTGCATCGAACTGGACTGAAGTCGTGCGAATGCACGGATGATTGTCTGGAAAAACCAGCGTGCGTTACGCGGACGTCTTGAGCTTGCGGCGTCGTTCGCCTCGCGCGATCGCCAGATCGATCAGTTTGGCGACGAGGTCTTTCGGCGCGATGCCGCTCGCTTCCCACATCTTCGGATACATGGAGATCGAGGTGAATCCGGGCAGTGTGTTGATCTCGTTCACGTAAAGCGCGCCGTGTTTGTCCATGAAGAAGTCGACGCGCGCGAGGCCGGATCCTTCGAGCGTGCGGAACGTACGCAACGCGAGCAGCTGTACGGCGCTCACTTCGGCGGGCGTCAGATCGGCGGGAATGCGCGTCGTCGCTCCGTTCTCGTCGATGTACTTGGCTGCGTACGAGTAAAACCCATCGGGGTGATCGACGACGATCTCACCGGGAATGCTCGCGATCGGATCATCATCTCCGAGCACCGAACATTCGATCTCGCGCACGCCTTCGATGCCCTGCTCGATGACGACTTTCGTGTCGTACGTGAACGCTTCGTCGATCGCCGCCCCAAGCGCGGCAGGATCTTTCACTTTCGTAACACCTACGGACGAACCCAGATTGGCCGGCTTTACGAAGACTGGAAAAGCGAGCGCGGAACAACGTTGCAACGTCGCGTCGCGACCTCGTTGCCATTCGCCGATTCGTACGGTTTCGTAAGGAACGATCGGAATCTCGGCTTGAGCAAGCAGCCGCTTCATCACGTCTTTGTCCATGCCGACAGCGGAGCCGAGCACACCCGATCCGACATACGGCACACCCGCGAGTTCGAGCAGGCCTTGGATACAGCCGTCTTCACCCATCGGTCCGTGGAGGACAGGAAAAACCACGTCGATGGTTTCGCTTGACGAACCCGTGATCGACAAGGCAGCGGCGCCGTGATCATTCGGATGCGCCGGAAGCGACACGGACGAGGCGGATTGTTCGAGCTTCGCAAGGCGTGGATCTCGAGCACCGGCCAAGAGCGCGGCTTCTTCCTGCAGGAGCCAACGTCCGTTCTTGTCGATGCCTACGAGCATCGGTTCGAATCGTTCGCGGTCGAGCGCCTGGACGACGTTACGCGCGGACAACAGCGATATCTCGTGCTCGGCGGAACGACCGCCAAACAACACGGCAACTCGGAGCTTTCGCGATGCGGACATGATGCGCGCACCCTAGCACCGCTCCGTTGCGAGACGAAAAACGTGGCGGGTGCTCGTCAGTCGTTCGCTGCGGCAAACGCTTTGCGAACAGTGCCTGCGTCGATGTGTTTGAGCACGTGACCGTCGGCGAGCTCCACATCGAACGAGGCTGCGCGACCACGCTTCACTTCGACGCCTCGCACGACCACACGCGATCCCTTTGCGAGTGAAACATCGCGCAACTTCACATCGGTCGTCGCCACGAGACGCGCTCCGACTTCAAAGTCGGGGGCGGAGTCGGATTCGTCGGCCATCGGGGCAAGGTTTGACCGGCTAAACTCTCCGGCAAACGTCGGCACGGAGAAGGTCGAGACCAGGAGAACGAGGCCCAACGAAGAGCGAGTACGCAACAGCATCGACACCAGAAATACTGCATCTCGAGCGAGGCCGGTGGACTTGATTGGCCGCTCTTTGCAGGCGGAAAATTGCAGAACGAGTGTGATGATCAGCCGAGGCGCGGACACCAACCATCGAGGGCTTTTTCCACGAAGTGCAGGCGATCTTGGCCCCAGAAGAGCTGATCGCCGACGAGGAAACTCGGCGCGCCGCAAAGACCGAGTCGTTCGGCTTCGTCCGTCGCATCGCGCAGGGCTTTTCGATGTTCATCTTCGGACGCAGCCCGGACAAACTCAGGCGCGAGGCCGGTAGCTTCGAGGATATTTTGGAGGACTTCGTCGTTCGCGATGTCGCGATCGTCGACCCAATACGCGCGATAGATGTTGTGGATGAGGGCGATCTTTTTATCGTCGGGAGCGGCGAGCGTGAGGCGCAGGGGTTTGACCGTATTCATGGGAAAACGTGTGGCGAAGTGGAAGGGGACGTTCCACGCATCGGCCCAACGAAATAGGTCGGCGCGATAGAGGCGGGCTTTGGCTTCGGGCATGGCCTGAAGGGGAACGTTTGGAGTGCCAATCGTTTTGAAGAGCGCACCGAGCAAGAACGGTTTGTAAATGACGACGGCTCCGTGTCGCGCGGCGACGGATTCGATTTGCGTCGACGCGAGATACGCAAAGGGGCTCGAAAAATCGAAGAAGAAGGAGACGGATTTCATGGCGCTCGATTCAAGGACATGAGCATCGACGGATGAGGGCTGGTGTCACGAAAAAAATTTCAAGATGATCCCAAGAGGTTTTGGAGGCTCGTGTCGGAAGGGCAGACGGAGGAACGACAATGCGCAAGACGACGATCCCGGCAGCCCTTTTTGCGAGCATGACCATCGGCCTTTTTTCGACGGCGGCGTTGGCGGAAGACAAAAAGCAGCCGAAATCCGAGGACTACGGATACATTTTCAACGACGACGCGTTATTGGGTAATGACCTTCAGGGACAAACCGGGATTATCAAGGTGCGTCCGGTCGGCGTGCGGGATCGACTCATTCGGCCCCGAACGCAATTCATTGCCGAGATGTTCAAGTCGATTGAACACATCTGAACGCATTCCCGCCTCGAAATTCAAATCCCACCGAAAAAGAAATGACCGGGTAAACGATCCGTCCAGCGATTGTCGTGCGTAACATTGCGTGCGCGATGATCGACTCGGGCGAAGGGTGTTTCGTTTGCCCGGTAAAACCAATCATTCAAATTCGTCGTAGACGTGAACTTGGGTGGCTCGGTGGAGCTGCTTGGTCGCGTCATCGACCTCGCCATTCAAGATCATTGCCGAAAACAGGCCATCGCTGTCGAGATCACCCAAGGCTGCGGTCTCGAAGTTCGACGATTGCGTGGAAGCCATGCAACCATACGTCGAACAAAACGTCGTTGAATTTCGCAGGTAATTGTATTGATAGTAGGTTGGGTCGTGAAGTTCGAATCGCAAGCATCTCCACCCGCTGGTGGCCGTACCCTGATCGAAATCAATACCATTATGGTTATTAGGGATATACTTGGCGCCTTGCGGTACGAATCCAGGCACGGGAGCTGCGCTATCGCAAAGCTGGTGGACCGCGGACGATGACGATGTGCCGAGCACCATCATTTGCGACAGCGCAGTCTCACGCGTGTAGGAGTCAGCCGCCGCCCTGGCGATTCCGCCGATCGCGTTGCGTGCTTCGCCTGTTTTGGCGCTTTTCACGTAGCGATTTACGCCGAAAATGGCGAGCGCCGCCAGTACGCCGACGATCGCGACCACGATCATCAGTTCGACAAGTGTAAATCCGCGTTGGTTCAGGCGGCGACGAGCAAGCATTTCAAGGTTCCCCTTGCGCGAGGCGTTTAGCACGATTCGTTCCATACCCCTGACCGCCAAGTCGATGACAGCAAATGCTTCAATGTAAGGCTAACCTAATCATCATTGTTACCACATCCAGACGGGCATGCCCAGAATCGTCACTCGCCCTCGCAGTCGGTGACAATTTGCGTCCATTGCCATGTCGCGGATTGCGGGGAAAAATGACGGTACGAAAGGATCATTTGCCTGCGGCGCCGATCAAAAAGTCGGTGCAACCGATTGATCCATTCCCGCTTTGCCCATAACGTTGGCTCCCGTTTGCCAAGTTTGGTCATTGACGAGCAATTTGAACTCAAAGTCGTTTTTTATTTCAGTGGAAATGAAAGCGAAGGTGCCGTTCGTCGAGCGGTGTAGCGGAAAGCCTAAATCCCACGTGAGCGGGGTCATGTTTCCGCGAATCGAAAGGAATTGATTTGCGGCCGGAGTGTATAGCGTCGATATACGCGTCGGGGTGACGGGATCTCCGGGAGCGGATTCGAATCGAACCACAATGCCGGGATGGTCGGACACGGCCTCCATGCCCAGAAAAACCTTTTCCGCTTTGACCGGACGCCATTTCGCAGCTCGATGCACCATGACGTGGTCGATACCGGCGGCGTCGAGTCCCGCGTCGGCGGCCAAATACCCCAGGGAAGGAAATGCCGCATGCGTTGCGCTCCCTTCGATATCGTTGAAATCGCCCGCGACGATGGCTCCAAAACCCGGATCGGTGTCGACGAGCGCCGCGACGGCGACCTCGCGCGCTTGCATTTTTCGAGCAGCTTCCTCGAAAACTTCGAAATGAACGCTCGTCAATCGAATATCCGCCCACTCCGCAGGCAGCATTGCCGATGTCGCGACTCGTCGTAAGGAACCTTGAACCGCGAGGACCATTTCTTTGGGGTCGGACAAAGCGCCTTTGACCAAGAGTCCAACACCTTCATCGGCTTGATCCGGCGTTCCTTCCCACGCGATATGGGCAAATGTCCACGTGGAAGACCACGTCGCCGAGGTGGCTTTCTCAATGGCGGTACGTAATTCGTTCAGAGCATTTTCGCCTGGGCGTTCACAGGCTTCTTGAAGAGCAATGGCGGAAATATCGCGACTGGCGACGAGCGTTGCTATGGCGGAAAAACGATCCGCGTTTGTCGCGTAAACCGTGCCATCCAACCGCAGGCAATGCAAATTGAGCGACAAAAGCGAGACGGAATTCATCGCCGGTCCGCCGCCTTCGCCGGAAGATGACGACGAACTGTTTGACGACGACGACACCGACGAACTCGAGGACGAGGAACCCGAACTGGATGAACTCGATGTCGGGGCTCCACCGGAGCCTCCCGAACCGGTCGAGCCGTTTCCGGAGCCTCCGGCGCTGCAAGCGCCCGTTATGGCGATAGCGCCCAAAAGAGCCGCACAACGTAAAGAATTTGCAATCATGACGGGCCTCGAGAAGGGTTACAAATCGACGACGACAGCGGGGTTGGTCGGAGCATAACTCAGCGTGCAGATGCTTGCATTGACGAATTTCGTCCCATTCAAATCGACGGTGCCATACCCCTCGTGAATATGACCGAAAACATGGAGGCGCGGACGAATTCGGTCGACGACGTCGCGCAAATCGTCGCAACCAACCGCTTCATCCGCAAACGTGCGGTCGAGAATGCCGCGGGGAGGTCCGTGGGTGACGAGCACGTCCGTGTCCGTGGGAATCAGGTTCCATTTGGCGCGTAATGCGGCGCCGCGGGGCAAATTGAAGGCCCAATCCAGAAACCACGGCTGCCAAGGGGATCCCCAAAAACGCAAGCCATCAATTTCGACGCCACTGTCGAGGAGATAATGGCAGCCCGCGAAGATTTCGCGTCCCAATTTGGGTTCGAGCTCCAAGCAGCGGTCGTGATTACCGGCAATGACGACTTTGTGCCGGTGAGGGAGTGCTTGGAAAAATTTGGCGAATGCCTGGGCTTGCGATTGCTTTCCATGGCCGCAAAAGTCTCCGGCGTGCACCAGCACATCACCGTCGGGGATGATGATCCGATCGTGCATTCGGTGTGTGTCGCTGAGCAAGACGAGGCGCATCGGTGGATGCTAATGGACATCGAAACGATAGTCCAATGGTTTGGCGCGGTTATTTCGGGGCGGTCGTTCGTTTGCCACGTCCGGAAATCATACCATCGCGCATCGCAGCCGATTGTTCCGGCGCGACACGGGAACTTCGATGCCAAGCAATCAAATAGCCGAGGAATGTCACATTTATGGTCAACGTTGCCACAACTTCGAGATATTGCGGGAAGATGGCAATGGCGGTGATACCCAATGTGGCAATACCCGCGGTCACCCAGGACGCCGTCACGCGCGGAACCAACATGATCATGGTGCCCAGGATACCCGTGCACAAAATGAACATATCTCGTAATGCAACCACAGCCATCGCTTCATGATGGGTGATGCCTACGACGCGGCTTGCGTCGAACAACAACCCCATGACGATGACGAGGACGATTCGTTGGCGATGAAATGAATTGTCCAACAACGTACGGCGAAAAATAATGGCGCCCGCGCCGGCGACGAATGTAAGGGTCAAAGAAGGCACGAGCATCGACGAGAAAATCGTGGCATCCTGGAAATATTCATTCGGGGCGAGCAACCAGGCGCCGAGGACGCTGAGCAGTAGCACGCCGAAATAAATGCGCTGTCGCGAATTTTTCGATCGGCCGTCTTCGGGCATCGCTTCCAATTGTTCAAGCAATGCATCCATATCGGGAAAACGCGCGTCTCTTTCCCAAGACAAACCGCGAACCAATAACTCCCTTACCCGAGCCGGTATGTCGTCACGCTGCGGCGGTTTGATGTCCTGCGGCGCCAGTCCCGGAAAGATCATCGACGATGCGCCCTCCGCCACCGGAAGTTTGTTGTACAATGCCTCGTAAAGCGCCACGCAAAAACTGAATTGGTCCGAACGAGCGTCAATGACATCTCCAGCGAATTGCTCGGGCGACATATATGCCGGAGTGCCCGATATCGCACCTTCGGCCGTCAATTGCGAGGCCAGCGCATTGGATACTCGTGGTTTACCCGCGTCATCCGATGCGACGGCCCCGCGCGCATGGGCCAAACCAAAATCGAGAATTCGCACGCGTTTTTCTCGGTCAATCATTGCATTGTGCGGCTTGAAGTCGCGATGCACCATGCCCGCAGCGTGCACGGCGACGAGCCCACGGCCGGCCTGAGCATAAGCATCGAGGATTTCGCCGACGGTTCGTTGCGATTCGTCCTGCCACTGCCGCAGCGTCTTGCCGTCGATATGTTCCATGACGACAAACACATTGTCATCGACTTGACCCACTTCGTGGATTGCCACGACGTTGGGATGCGACAAACGCGCCAACGCTTGGGCTTCACGCAGCATGCGCTTTTGCGTCTCCTCCGGGGCATAAGCGGCATGCAACAACTTGATCGCTACTTTGCGGTCGAGCTGTTCATCATATCCGGAAAACACCTCACCCATGCCGCCTTCGCCCAGCTTGCGCAGCAGCAAGAAACGGCCGATGGCGGTCGCGCCTTCGTGACGAGCCGCAGCCTGCACTGGCGGCGCCGCCATCGTGACTGCCATTTCAATGGCCGACGCGGGCTTCAATGGCGCGGCGATGGTATCCGCAATGGCGTCCGACGAGATCGTTGCGGCGAGTGCCGATTTATCATGGTCGGACGATTCTTTCGCGCTCGTCATCGAAGGGACGTTATCAACCGACGAAGCGAAATGCCACGGATATTTCGTTATGCGAGGATCGAGCCTTGCGCATTGTTTCGATGCGTGAGGCAAAGGGAGGGCCGGCCGAGAAGGCGGCCTTTCGGAAATCAAAACATCGATTCGATGTTGATGAGCTTCTCGTCGAAGTCAATCTTGCGAGCCGGTCGTGCGGGGCTCGGAGCCGGGGCATGCATTTGTTTGCGACGGACGTCGAAGATCAACGTGGGCGGGTATTCGACCTGATACGAAATGCGAAATTCGCGCGTTTCCCGCGGTTCGAGGGTGATCGTCCAGCGCACGATACCCTTGGTATCGACCTTTTCATTCGGCGCAATCTTCACGTTGCTGACGCGAATATCCGTGTTTTCAGAAACGGGAATTCGTTCCGCCAGGACCAACGTCACCTTGCGATCGGACAAATTCTGCGCCGTGCTCACGAAAGACAGCTGCATGCGATTGCGCTCTTTACGCGAAAGCGAGCTTTGGTGTTTGTCGAGCTCCCGTGTGAGCTTGATCTGGTCCGCGACGCTGAAGAAAACACTGAAGTCTTCGTCTTTGGCCACGAAATCAACGTCCGTCATGCCCAAAAAGGCGCCGTCTTGATATCGAGCCACGTTGCCGGGCAAAAGCGGTTGCGACGTTTTGTTGTTCAGCTCCAACGTAACGGCGGCATTGAGGGATTCTTCGGGGGCCGCAATGATTTGCCGCTTGGCTTTGATGCGGCTCGTTCCCAGACGCAAGCGAATCGATCGCCCGTCCGAACGCACGATCGCGGGATCTTTCGATGTAAAGTGCGCCGTCGTTCCACGCGTCTGCAATCCTTGGAAAATAGCGACGGTCTTGCTTTGGGTCCGTTCGAGCATCGCCAAATTGTCCGTATACGATTGCTCGAATTGCTCCATCTCCGTAATGCGCTGCGAAGACGCCTGATTCATCTTGTTCCAATGCATGTTTTGCTCTTCGAACTTCTTTTGCGCACTGCTGAACGATGTGACTTGGCGTGTGACCGAACGACTCGTTTCCTGCGTTTTTCCAAGCGCCATCATTTCAAGCTCGGGAATCTTTTCGCTTTCCGAGGACGATTGCGTCGAAAACGACATCTCCGCGTGGGTCCAATCTTCGCCCGTCGTTTGCGTCACGACGGCAAATGAGCTGAGTTCGACATTGTCCGGATCACTCGCTTGCGCGCGTAGTTCATGCATGGGCTCCCACGTCGCCCCCGGCGTCGCGTAGGTGAGCACCAAATTGGCATTTCCCGCAGCGGTGCTTTGCATGGTCACGGAGACGGTGGTTTCTTCGAGTTTCGTCAGACGGGCCAATTCTTCGAGATTCTTGGCGCTCGCTTCGACCTCGGGCGCCAATTGCTCCCGTTCGAATGCGATATTTCGCTTGGCCGTCGCTGTTTTTCGAAGGGTATCCGTAACGAAATCGACGACCTGCCCATACGTGTCGACCTTGATGTCGTGCATGACGGCGTCTTTGGAGAGTTTTTCCGTATTGAAAATCCGAATGGACTCCACATGCGACTTTTGCGAATTCAAAATCGCCAATTCGTCGTCGAGGGCCTGAATGCGTTGAAGTAATTTCTTGTGCTCGAGTTCGACTTTGCGAAACCCTTCATCCGTGGATCGCGCCAAAAAGCGCCGCTCCACCGTGACGTCGACGATCCGA
Source organism: uncultured Polyangium sp. (assembly GCA_964435055.1). GTDB lineage: Bacteria > Myxococcota_A > Polyangia > Polyangiales > Polyangiaceae > Polyangium. The sequence continues at coordinate 28,660 of CAYSYX010000058.1, forward strand.
CCCGAGCTCGTTGCGGCACGAACCGAGCCTTCGTCGACCCAGCCGGGCAATTTCGTAAATCGAAAAACCGCGGGTCCCGCGGTCAGAGCCACCGGCGCTTCGCGCGTCACGAGCGCGCGATCCGAATACACGGTTACTTTGGTAATGCGCGAAGCGACGCCTTTGTCCGCCGGATCTTCCGGCTTGTCCGCGACCTTGGCGGCCAACGTGAACACGGCGGGCGTGGGCCCCGGCGTCGCCGCTGTATTCGGCAACGTATTGGCCGCTGCGGCGGTGCAACCAACCGACGTGGAAAGAACAAGGAGCGCAACGGTGAGTCTGGGATCGAGGGCTGTTTTCATGAGCAACCCCAATGTACGTGCGAGACGGGGGAAAGATCTACGGAATTGATCTTTCGAAACCGACTCGACGCTTTCGTTCAGCCGCCGAGCAACCTCAACAACACCGCATTCACGATCGCCGGATCCGCGCTGCCTTTCGTCTGCTTCATCATCTGCCCGACGAAAAACCCAAGCAATGCCGTTTTTCCGGACCGATACGCCGCAACCTGCTTCGCATTCGCTTCCATGACCGATTTCGCAAGCGCTTCAATGGCCGATTCGTCCCCCATCACCGCCATTCCACGCTCGCGGACCACATCTTCCGGCGCTCGATCCGTATTCACGACCGCCGCATACAATTCCTTCGCCTGCTTTCCGCTGATCGTTCCGGCATCCACCAATCGCAAGATCTCCGCCACTTGAAATGGCGTCACCGGAAATCGCGCTTCGAGGCCCGTTGTGGTTACATCACGTAAAACTTCACTCTGCACGAAGTTCGACAACTTCAGCGCATCTTTGTAAAGCGCCCGTGCTTGTTCGAAAAACGTCGTAATGCTCGGATGGCCCGTCAACACGCCGGCGGCATACGGCGTCAAACCCAATTCATCTACCCACGTGCGCCGTTTGTCCGCAGGTAATGGCGGCAAACCATTTTGCACGTCCGCCACATACGCGTCGGTCAAATCCAGCGGCAACAAATCCGGCTCGGGGAAATATCGATAATCGGATTCGCTCTCTTTATCGCGAAGGACGTACGTTTCTTTTTTCTCGGCATTGTATCCACGCGTCTGTTGCCGAATACGATCCCCGCGTTCCAAGAGATGAACCTGCCGCCGCGCTTCGCCGTCAATCGCTTCCGCGACGAATCGAAATGAATTGATGTTTTTCAATTCGACCCGTGTACCGAGCTCTTCTTCGCCACGCTTGCGCACCGACACATTCGCGTCGCAGCGAAAACTGCCTTGCTCCAAATTGCCGTCGTTCACCCCCATGAACATCAGCACTTCGCGCAATCGCTTCAGATACTCGGCCGCTTCCGCTCCCGAACGTAAATCCGGATCGCTCACGATTTCAATCAGCGGTGTACCCGCGCGATTCAAATCCACAATGGATTCATGACCAATGCCGTGATTGCTTTTTCCGGCGTCCTCTTCGATGTGAATACGCCGAATCGTTACGCGCTTGGTTTCGCCCGCAACATCGAACTCCAAATGCCCGTTCAGGCAAATGGGCAAATCGTACTGGGTGATTTGATAACCCTTGGGCAAATCGGGATAAAAATAGTTTTTTCGAGAAAATACACTGCGGCGCTGAATCGAACAGCCGAGCGCCAAACCCGCCATGGACGCCATGCGCGCCACTTCGGCATTCAACACGGGCAGCGCGCCGGGTAATCCGAGACAAACCGGACAACAATGCGTATTGGGAGGATCCCCGAAACTCGTCGCGCAGCCGCAAAACGCTTTCGTACGCGTGAGCAGCTGCGCGTGAACTTCCAGCCCAATGACCGACTCGTACAAGGCCAAGGCACTCATTGGGCTGATGATGACCGGGGAAAGCTCAGTGTTCCATCTGGTCTCGCGTGAGACCCGGATGCGTGGGATCGCCCGGTTCGTGACGCGGATTGGCCGTCTCGCGGCTTCCGTCACGCCCCGTGAACTGCATCAGCAGATCCTTGCGATAGATGAATTGCTCGCGCGAGTCGTACGGGACGGCGTGCATGCCCGTATCCATGCGAATCGCGTCGCATGGACACGCTTCGACACAGAACCCGCAGAAGATGCAGCGCAGTTCGTCAATGACAAACGTTTTGGGATAACGCTCGTAACCGCGCTTGGAATCGCCTTCCGCGTATTCGCCGGCTTCGATGTGGATGCATTGCGCAGGACACGCCGTGGAGCAGCACAAACAAGCCACGCAGCGCGGTGAACCGTCGTCGCGCAACGTCAAACGATGCACGCCGCGAAATCGCTCGGGGTAGGGACGACGTTCTTCCGGATAGCAGATCGTCGTGATGCCTTCTTCGAGCGAGTTGAGCACCGGATCAGGCTTTTGACCGAGCACCATCTCCTTCGTGTTCTTGAAG